>NZ_JBHUQX010000153.1:0-19886 GCF_042674225.1 Streptomyces sp. NPDC056948 | reverse complement strand
GGTATTCAGAACCGGTCGTGGTGGGAGGAGGTCGGCGACTGGTTCGTCGACAACTGGGACACCATCGTGGCGGTGTGCAAGGTCGTCGTCGCGGTGGTCGGCATCGTCGCGATGATCATCGGCGGGCCGATCCTGGGCGCGATCGTGCTGATCGCCGCCGCCGTCGTCCTCGCCGACACGCTCTACAAGTACTCCAAAGGGCAGGCGTCCCTATGGGACGTCGGGTTCGCGGCGCTTGATTGCATACCCGGCTTGAAGGGCCTGACCACCCTCGGCGGACTTGCCAAGGGCCTCAAGGCCTTCGGTAAGGGCGGCCTCAAGGCCATGGCGAAGGGGTTCGGGAAGGGCCTGCGGCGAGAGGCCGACGACGCGGCGGCGAAGGCCAAGCCGTCCAAGGGGCGGTGCAAGAATGGCGATCCGATCGACATGGTCTCGGGCGAGATGCTCATGGAGGAGACCGATGTCGAGCTGTCTGGGTTGCTCCCGCTGGTACTTCGCCGTACCCATCTGTCCACGTACCAGTGGGGCCGCTTCTTCGGACCTTCGTGGGCTTCCACGCTGGACGAACGCCTTGAACTGGACGACGAAGGGGCTGTTTTCGCCACCGAGGACGGCATGCTTCTCTTTTACCCAGTGCCGCGACCGGGCACCTCGGTCATGCCGCTGGAGGGACCACGCTGGCCGCTGGACTGGGACGGTGCGCCGGGCGCTCCCCTTCGCATCACCGACCCCGCCACGGGCCTCACCCGCCATTTCGCGCCGGGAACGAACGTGGTCGCAGTGGATGAGGCCTTCACCCTGCCCCTGGCCGCGATCACCGACTCCAATGGCTTCCGCATTGACTTCGACCGCGCTGCTGACGGCACGCCCGTAGCAGTGCGTGACTCCGGCGGTCGACACGTGCACGTCGACACCGCGGAAGGACGTGTCGTCCGGCTTCGTCTGCGCAACCCCGAGGACGGCCCGGACGGCACTATTCTCAGGACGTTCGGCTATGACCCCGAGAGCAACCTGACCGAGATCTACAACTCCAGCGGATTGCCGCGGAAGCTCACGTATGACGATCGTGCCCGCGTCACGTCGTGGACCGACCGCAACGGCTACTGGTATCGCTTCACCTACGACACACTGGACCGCTGCACAAGCGGTGAAGGCGCCGAGGGCAGGCTGTCCTGCACCATCGCGTACGACAGCGAGGTGCGCGAAACGCGCTACACGGACGCGCTCGGCAACACGACGACCTACCTTCACAACGAGCTGGGGCAGCTCATCGCCGAGAGTGATCCTCTCGGTCACACCACGTATTCCGAATGGGACCGTTACGGAAGGCTGCTGTCCCGCACCGACGAACTGGGCAACACCACCCGGTTCACCCTGGGCGAGCACGGCCAGCCGGTTCGGCTGGACCGGCCGGACGGGACCAGCGTCGAGGTGGAGTACAGCGACGATGTCCTGCCCGTCTCAGTCACGGATGCCGATGGAGCACGCTGGGAGTGCACCTATGACGGCCGGGGCAACCTGCTCACCAGCACTGATCCGATCGGGGCGGTGAGCGCGTACGCGTACGACGAACGCGGTCACCGGATCGCGCAGACCGACGCGCTCGGTAACACGTTCCGCTTCGAAACCGACGAGTCCGGGCTGCCCGTTCGGGTCGTGGACCCGCGCGGCAGCGTCGTCACCTTGCGCAGGAACGCCTTCGGTCGCGTCGTGCGGTCAAACGACCCGGTCGGCGGCACAGTCCGCCAGGGCTGGGACCCGGAGGGCCGGCTCCTGTGGCGGGAGCGGGCAGAGGGCGGCCGGGAGACGTGGTCGTACGACGCGGAAGGCAACCTCACCGTGCACTGCGACGCGGGCGGGTTCACCACCACGTTCGAGTACGGCGGGTTCGACCTGCCCAGTTCCCGGACCGACCCGGACGGCACCCGTTACCGCTTCGCTCACGACGCCGAATTGCGGCTCGTCGGCGTTATCAATCCGCGGGGCGACGAATGGAGCTACCGCTACGACGAGGCGAGCCGCCTCATCGGCGAAACGGACTTCAACGGCCGCTCACTCGGCTACGTCCACGACGCCACAGGTCGCCAGATCGAGCGGACGAACGGCACAGGCCAGAAGGTGCGCCTGACCCGCGACGCCGCCGGCCGGGTGGTGACGTCGCGCACGGACGACGGTGCCGTTACGGCACTGCGCTACGACGTGGCAGGTCGGTTGATCGAGGCGGCGAACCTCGGTGGCAGGGTCGCTTACGGCTACGACGCGGTGGGCAGGATCGTCGGGGAGACGGTCGACGGCCGGACTGTCACCAGTGAGTACGACCCGCTGGGCCGACGGGTGCGGCGGACCACACCGAGTGGCGCCACATCACACTGGGCTTACGATGCCGCGGGTCTGCCCACGTCGCTCGTCACTGCGGGCGGCGAGCTGACTTTCACCCACGACGCGGCCGGCCGGGAGATCGCTCGGGACCTCGCCGGTGCCGCGATGCTGACGCAGACCTGGGACGCCGGTCACCGCCTTGTCGAGCAGGTCATTCGATCCGGGACAGCGGGCGATGCCGGACACCCTGGTGCGACCGTGCAGCAAGCCCGGTCCTACACCTACCGCGGGGACGGCCATGTCACCTCGATCACCGACCGGCTGGGCGCGACCCGCAGGTTCGGCCTCGACCGCGCGGGCCGTGTCACCCAGGTGTCGGCCGAGACCTGGACCGAGTCCTACGCCTACGACGAACTCGGCAACCTTGCCCGCGCCGCCCATCCCGCCTCCGGGGCAGAGGACGCGCAGGGTCCGGTGGAGCACTCCGGAACGAGAGTAACGGCGGCGGGCCGTGCCACGTACGAGCATGACGACCAGGGGCGCGTGCTCCGCGTGATCCGGCGTACTCTGTCCGGCCTGCGGCGGATCTGGACGTACGTCTGGGATGCGGATGACCGGCTCACCGAGGCTGTGACGCCCGACAGCGGTGTGTGGCGGTACCGCTACGACGTACTCGGCCGGCGGACGGCCAAGTGGCGCGTGGCAGAGGACGGTTCGGTCGCCGAGGAAGTCCTCTTCACCTGGGACTGTGCCAATCTCGCCGAGCAGCAGACGCACCGCGACGGCCTGGTCGAGACCGACACCTGGGACTGGGAACCGGGCACCCACAGGGCGGCCGCCCAGGTGCGAAGGAGGTGGCGCACCGACGCCCCCGACACGATCGACAGACAGTTCTACGCGATTGTCACCGACCTGGTCGGCACCCCCAGCGAACTCGTCGGCGAGGACGGTGTGATCGCCTGGCGGGCGGCCACCACTCTGTGGGGAAGACCTCTCGCCGGCGATGAGGGCGGCCTGTGCCCGTTGGCTTTCCCGGGCCAGTACCGCGACGCGGAAACCGGCCTGCACTACAACCTGGCCCGCTACTACGACCCGGACACGGCGAGCTACCTCAGCCCCGACCCTCTCGGCCTGGTCCCCGGTCCGAACCACCACGCATATGTCGACAACCCCCTTCGCTGGAGCGACCCGCTCGGTCTCGAGGGCGACAGCACCGAGCCCGTCCGTGTCTACGACGACTCGTCGTACAGCAAGCACGGCTCGGGAAGCAGTTCGTCGGCCAAGGGCGAGGTCAGCCGTGCGCCGTCCAACGGTCAGGCCGCGCTGGACCGGTCCATCGACATGGACCCGAACAACCCGAGCGTCACTCGCCGCCTCGGTGTGGATCACGCGAACAACGAGATCGTGGTCCTGGACCGGCACCGGGCGATCACCGACAACGAAGGCAATATCATCAAGGAGATCTACCACGGTCACGTGCAGTCCTCGTACCCGTCGAAGAGCATCACACAGGGCGATCTGACCAAGCTGAAGAAGGCAGGAATGATCGACAATGTCAAGAAGCAGCGGGTGCTGCCGCCCCCGTGTGACGGGTGAGGAAGAAGGTCGGCTGTGTCGTCCGAGTGGGAGTGGGGTAGCGGCGAAGGCCTGCTGGGTCTCGATGACCCCGGAGAGTGGGATGCCGCGTTCGAGCGTGGCGCATCGCATCTCGGTACGGCGGTCATCGGGCTGGCGTTCCAGTGTTCACTGGAGGAAGCGTCGCCACGAATCGTCAGGGCCATGCGGCTGCCGGACCAGGAGCAGCGGGGGTATGCCTTCACCGCAGCGGGTCACGCGGCCCGGCTCCATGAGCAACTGACCCCGGAGCTGTACGCCGCCCTGCGTGCCGAAAGGCCGGGCGGCTTGGCCGAGCAGCCCATCAGGGACGCGCTGACATTCGTGCCGTTCCCCAGGCTGCCGCCCTGGCTCAAGTGGCGGTGGGTACTGATGACCATGCGGGACAAGCTGCAGGGCTGGTGGCTGCGGGCCGAGGATGCCGGCACCGATGCCTGGCGGGCCCTGCGCGGACGCAGGTAGCCGAGAGCTGGCCGGCGGATACGAACGCTCGGCAGCCAGACGGTTTGACCTACATCACCCCCGGGGTATTCTCCTCGGCTCGATTGGCGCCCGCCCTGCCCCATATGGCAGACTGTCCGAGTTGCTCGGTCGAGTGTTGATGCTGCGCGCCTCCCGCCGGGGGGACCGGAAGCGAGTCCCACAGTACTCGTCGCCCCAACTGCCATACGGCAGCGCTGAGGCGGACGTACGGGAATCTTCCGGGAAGTGTCTGCGCGGCACCGGCCAGGCACCCGGTGGGCCCGCGTCGGTCAATTGACGCAGTCGCCCCCGGCTCGCGGTTCCGGAAGGGCCGTGTGCAATCCCGCAGGGATGTTCGAACCATGGGACATCCTTGTCAGCGGGAGCGCGACACGCCCGACCGCGTGGGTCGGAGAACGGATAGTACGGAACACCGGGTTCCAGAGCGTTACGAGAGACAGGACTACTGAGTAGCCATGGCGGGACAGAAGATCCGCATCCGGCTCAAGGCCTACGACCACGAGGTCATCGACTCCTCGGCGAAGAAGATCGTCGAGACGGTGACTCGCACTGGTGCGTCGGTCGCGGGCCCGGTGCCGCTGCCCACTGAGAAGAACGTGTACTGCGTCATCAAGTCGCCGCACAAGTACAAGGACTCGCGCGAGCACTTCGAGATGCGCACGCACAAGCGCCTGATCGACATTCTCGACCCGACCCCCAAGACCGTTGACTCTCTGATGCGACTCGACCTCCCGGCCGGTGTCGACATCGAGATCAAGCTCTGAAGGCCGGTGATCTGAGAATGGCTAAGCAGATCAAGGGCATCCTGGGCGAGAAGCTCGGCATGACGCAGGTGTGGGACGCGAACAACCGTGTTGTTCCGGTCACCGTCGTCAAGGCCGGCCCCAATGTCGTCACCCAGGTCCGCACGAACGACGTCGACGGCTACGAGTCCGTCCAGATCGCGTTCGGCGAGATCGACCCGCGCAAGGTGAACAAGCCCCTCAAGGGCCACTTCGCCAAGGCCGACGTCACTCCCCGCCGCCACCTCGTCGAGATCCGTACCGCTGACGCCAGCGAGTACACCCTCGGCCAGGAGATCACCGCTGAGGTGTTCGAGGCCGGCCTCAAGGTCGACGTGACCGGCAAGAGCAAGGGCAAGGGCTTCGCCGGTGTCATGAAGCGTCACAACTTCAAGGGCCTCGGCGCCGGACACGGCACCCAGCGCAAGCACCGCTCGCCCGGTTCCATCGGTGGCTGCGCCACCCCGGGCCGCGTGTTCAAGGGCCTCCGCATGGCGGGTCGCATGGGCAACGAGCGTGTCACCACCCAGAACCTGACCGTCCACGCCGTTGACGCGGAGAAGGGTCTGCTGCTCATCAAGGGCGCGGTTCCCGGTCCGAACGGCGGCCTCGTCCTGGTCCGCACTGCGGCCAAGGGGGCCTGAGGTACCGATGAGCACTGTTGACATCCTTTCGCCTGCAGGCGAGAAGACCGGAAGCGTCGAGCTCCCCGCGGAGATCTTCGGCGTGGAGAAGATCAGCATCCCGCTGATCCACCAGGTCGTCGTCGCGCAGAACGCCGCTGCCCGCCAGGGCACGCACAAGACCAAGCGTCGCGGTGAAGTCCGTGGTGGCGGTAAGAAGCCTTACCGCCAGAAGGGCACCGGCCGCGCGCGCCAGGGTTCGACCCGCGCGCCGCAGTTCGCCGGCGGTGGCGTCGTCCACGGCCCGCAGCCGCGTGACTACTCGCAGCGGACCCCGAAGAAGATGAAGGCTGCCGCTCTGCGTCACGCCCTCACCGACCGGGCCCGCCACAACCGCATCCACGTCGTCTCCGGCGTCATCGAGGGTGAGAACCCGTCGACGAAGGCCGCCAGGACGCTGTTCGGCAAGATCTCGGAGCGCAAGAACCTGCTCCTGGTCGTCGACCGCGCCGATGAGGCCGCGTGGCTGTCCGCCCGCAACCTGCCCCAGGTCCACATCCTGGAGCCGGGCCAGCTGAACACGTACGACGTTCTCGTCTCGGACGACGTGGTCTTCACCCAGACCGCCTTCGAGTCCTTCGTGTCCGGCCCGAAGGCCAATGACACCGAAGGGAGCGAGGCCTGATGGCTATCCGTCACCCCGCCATTGCCTCGAAGGCCGCGAAGAAGGCCAAGGAGGCGCGCGTCAAGAAGGCGCGTCGCCACGCCACCGAGGGCAAGAACACCGTCGAGACCCCGCTGAGCAAGTCCTTCACGGACCCCCGTGACGTGCTGCTCAAGCCGGTTGTCTCGGAGAAGAGCTACGCGCTCCTCGACGAGGGCAAGTACACGTTCGTCGTTGCCCCGAGCGCCAACAAGACCCAGATCAAGCAGGCCGTCCAGGCGGTCTTCTCGGTCAAGGTCACCGGGGTCAACACGATCAACCGCCAGGGCAAGCGCAAGCGCACCAAGACCGGTTTCGGTCAGCGTGCCGGCACCAAGCGCGCGATCGTGACCCTTGCCGAGGGCGACCGTATCGACATCTTCGGCGGTCCGACCGCCTGAGGGCGGTCCGGATCGTCCGATATCGGACGAGGACTGAGAAATGGGAATCCGCAAGTACAAGCCGACTACGCCGGGCCGTCGCGGCTCCAGCGTCGCCGACTTCGTCGAGGTCACGCGGTCCACGCCGGAGAAGTCGTTGGTCCGCCCCCTGCACAGCAAGGGTGGCCGTAACAACTCCGGTCGTGTGACCGTCCGCCACCAGGGCGGTGGCCACAAGCGCGCCTACCGCGTGATCGACTTCCGTCGTCACGACAAGGACGGCGTGCCGGCGAAGGTCGCGCACATCGAGTACGACCCCAACCGCACCGCGCGCATCGCGCTCCTGCACTACGCGGACGGCGAGAAGCGCTACATTCTCGCGCCGCGTGGCCTGAGCCAGGGCGACCGCGTCGAGAACGGTCCCGGGGCCGACATCAAGCCGGGCAGCAACCTTGCCCTGCGCAACATCCCGGTCGGTACCACGCTGCACGCCATCGAGCTGCGTCCGGGCGGCGGTGCGAAGTTCGCCCGCTCCGCCGGCGCCTCGGTGCAGCTGCTCGCGAAGGAGGGCTCGATGGCCCACCTCCGCATGCCGTCCGGTGAGATCCGCCTGGTCGACCAGCGCTGCCGCGCCACGGTCGGCGAGGTGGGCAACGCCGAGCAGAGCAACATCAACTGGGGTAAGGCGGGCCGTAAGCGCTGGCTGGGCGTTCGCCCGACCGTGCGTGGTGTGGTCATGAACCCGGTGGACCACCCGCACGGTGGTGGCGAAGGCCGTACCTCGGGTGGTCGTCACCCGGTGTCCCCTTGGGGCAAGAAGGAAGGCCGTACTCGTTCGCCCAAGAAGGCGTCGAACAAGTACATCGTCCGCCGCCGCAAGACGAACAAGAAGCGCTAAGGACGGGTTGAGATGCCTCGTAGCTTGAAGAAGGGGCCCTTCGTCGACGACCACCTGATCAAGAAGGTGGACGCTCAGAACGAAGCCGGCAGCAAGAACGTCATCAAGACCTGGTCCCGTCGCTCCATGATCGTGCCGGCCATGCTCGGCCACACGCTCGCGGTGCACAACGGCAAGACCCACATTCCGGTGTTTGTCACCGAGTCGATGGTCGGCCACAAGCTCGGCGAGTTCTCGCCGACGCGCACCTTCCGGGGTCACGTCAAGGACGACCGGAAGTCGAAGCGCCGCTAGCAGCGGGGTGGAATGACCATGACAGACACTGGAAGGACAACCATGGACGCCAGGGCCCAGGCGCGGTACATCCGCGTCACGCCCATGAAGGCCCGCCGAGTGGTGGACCTCATCCGTGGCCTCAACGCCACGGAGGCTCAGGCGGTCCTGCGTTTCGCCCCGCAGGCCGCGAGCGTGCCGGTCGGCAAGGTGCTGGACAGCGCCATTGCCAACGCCGCGCACAACTACGACCACACCGATGTCGACAGCCTCTTCATCTCTGAGGCCTACGTCGACGAGGGCCCGACCCTGAAGCGGTTCCGTCCGCGTGCCCAGGGCCGTGCCTACCGGATCCGCAAGCGGACCAGCCACATCACCGTGGTCGTCAGCAGCAAGGAAGGAACCCGGTAATGGGCCAGAAGGTAAACCCGCACGGGTTCCGGCTCGGTGTCACGACCGACTTCAAGTCGCGTTGGTACGCCGACAAGCTGTACAAGGACTACGTCAAGGAAGACGTCGCCATCCGTCGGATGATGACGTCCGGCATGGAGCGCGCCGGCATCTCGAAGGTGGAGATCGAGCGCACCCGTGACCGTGTGCGTGTGGACATCCACACCGCGCGTCCGGGCATCGTCATCGGCCGCCGTGGCGCCGAGGCCGACCGCATCCGCGGTGACCTCGAGAAGCTCACGGGCAAGCAGGTCCAGCTGAACATCCTCGAGGTCAAGAGCCCCGAGACGGACGCTCAGCTGGTTGCCCAGGCCGTCGCCGAGCAGCTCTCCTCCCGCGTCTCCTTCCGTCGCGCCATGCGCAAGAGCATGCAGGGCACGATGAAGGCCGGCGCCAAGGGCATCAAGATCCAGTGCGGTGGCCGCCTCGGTGGCGCCGAGATGTCCCGCTCGGAGTTCTACCGCGAGGGCCGTGTGCCCCTGCACACGCTCCGCGCGAACGTGGACTACGGCTTCTTCGAGGCCAAGACGACCTTCGGCCGCATCGGTGTGAAGGTCTGGATCTACAAGGGCGACGTCAAGAACATCGCCGAGGTCCGCGCCGAGAACGCTGCTGCCCGTGCGGGTAACCGCCCGGCCCGCGGCGGTGCCGACCGCCCGGCCCGTGGTGGCCGCGGTGGCGAGCGGCGCGGTCGCAAGCCGCAGCAGGCCGCTGGTGCCGAGGCCCCCAAGGCCGAGGCTCCCGCGTCCGCCGCTCCGGCTGAGAGCACCGGAACGGAGGCCTGACCGACATGCTGATCCCCCGTAGGGTCAAGCACCGCAAGCAGCACCACCCCAAGCGCAACGGCATGTCCAAGGGTGGCACGCAGGTTGCGTTCGGCGAGTACGGCATTCAGGCCATGACCCCGGCGTACGTGACGAACCGGCAGATCGAGGCAGCTCGTATCGCCATGACTCGTCACATCAAGCGTGGCGGCAAGGTCTGGATCAACATCTACCCGGACCGTCCCCTCACCAAGAAGCCTGCCGAGACCCGCATGGGTTCCGGTAAGGGTTCTCCGGAGTGGTGGATCGCCAACGTCAAGCCCGGACGCGTGATGTTCGAGCTGTCGTACCCCAACGAGAAGATCGCGCGCGAGGCCCTGACCCGTGCGGCCCACAAGCTGCCGATGAAGTGCAAGATCGTCAAGCGCGAGGCAGGTGAAGCGTGATGTCGGCCGGTACCAAGGCGTCCGAGCTGCGCGAACTGGGCAACGAGGAGCTGCTGAACAAGCTCCGCGAGGCCAAGGAAGAGCTGTTCAACCTCCGCTTCCAGGCGGCGACGGGCCAGCTCGAGAACCACGGCCGGCTGAAGGCCGTCCGTAAGGACATCGCGCGGATCTACACCCTGATGCGTGAGCGCGAGCTGGGCATCGAGACGGTGGAGAGCGCCTGATGAGTGAGAGCAACGTGACTGAGCAGACTGCAGAGGCCCGCGGCTTCCGCAAGACCCGCGAGGGTCTCGTCGTCAGCGACAAGATGGACAAGACCGTCGTCGTCGCCGTCGAGGACCGCGTCAAGCACGCGCTGTACGGCAAGGTCATCCGCCGTACCAACAAGCTCAAGGCGCACGACGAGCAGAACGCCGCGGGTGTCGGCGACCGTGTCCTCCTCATGGAGACCCGGCCGCTGTCCGCGACGAAGCGCTGGCGCGTCGTCGAGATCCTCGAGAAGGCCAAGTAATCCCTCCTAGGGGGACCCCCTAGGAATCGTTCCGCCAGGCTCGGCAGGGGCCGACCTCGCAAGAGGAAAGCCCCTGTCGGGAACCGGCAGACAACCAGGAGATAGACGTGATCCAGCAGGAGTCGCGACTGCGTGTCGCCGACAACACGGGTGCGAAGGAAATCCTCTGCATCCGTGTGCTCGGTGGCTCCGGTCGCCGCTACGCGGGTATCGGTGACGTCATCGTCGCCACCGTCAAGGACGCGATCCCCGGCGGCAACGTGAAGAAGGGTGACGTCATCAAGGCGGTCATCGTTCGCACCGTCAAGGAGCGCCGCCGTCCGGACGGCTCGTACATCCGCTTCGACGAGAACGCCGCTGTCATTCTGAAGAACGACGGCGACCCTCGTGGCACCCGTATCTTCGGCCCGGTCGGCCGTGAGCTGCGCGAGAAGAAGTTCATGAAGATCATCTCCCTCGCGCCGGAGGTGCTGTGAGCATGAAGATCAAGAAGGGCGACCTGGTTCAGGTCATCACCGGTAAGGACAAGGGCAAGCAGGGCAAGGTCATTGCCGCTTTCCCGCGCGACGAGCGCGTCCTGGTCGAGGGTGTCAACCGGGTCAAGAAGCACACCAAGGCCGGTCCGACGGCTCGCGGTTCGCAGGCCGGCGGCATCGTCACCACCGAGGCGCCGATCCACGTCTCCAACGTCCAGCTGGTCGTGGAGAAGGACGGCAACAAGGTCGTGACCCGCGTCGGTTACCGCTTCGACGACGAAGGCAACAAGATCCGCGTTGCCAAGCGGACGGGTGAGGACATCTGATGACGACCACCACCAGCCCGCGTCTGAAGCAGAAGTACCGTGAGGAGATCACGGGCAAGCTGCGTGACGAGTTCAAGTACGAGAACGTCATGCAGATCCCCGGTCTCGTCAAGATCGTGGTCAACATGGGTGTGGGCGACGCCGCCCGCGACTCCAAGCTGATCGAGGGTGCCATCAAGGACCTCACCACGATCACCGGTCAGAAGCCGGCCGTCACCAAGGCCCGCAAGTCCATCGCGCAGTTCAAGCTGCGTGAGGGCCAGCCGATCGGTGCCCACGTCACGCTCCGTGGCGACCGCATGTGGGAGTTCCTGGACCGCACCCTGTCGCTCGCGCTGCCGCGCATCCGCGACTTCCGCGGCCTGTCCCCCAAGCAGTTCGACGGCCGTGGCAACTACACCTTCGGTCTCACGGAGCAGGTCATGTTCCACGAGATCGACCAGGACAAGATCGACCGCACCCGGGGTATGGACATCACCGTGGTGACCACGGCGACCAACGACGCTGAGGGCCGCGCGCTCCTTCGTCACCTCGGCTTCCCCTTCAAGGAGGCGTGAGCGAGATGGCGAAGAAGGCTCTGATCGCTAAGGCTGCTCGCAAGCCGAAGTTCGGTGTGCGTGGCTACACCCGCTGCCAGCGTTGTGGCCGCCCGCACTCCGTGTACCGCAAGTTCGGCCTGTGCCGCGTGTGCCTTCGTGAGATGGCTCACCGTGGCGAGCTGCCGGGCGTGACCAAGAGCTCCTGGTAATCCCCCTTTTAGGGATTAGCAGGGCTCTCGGTAAGCAATGGGCGTGTCAGGCGCCCTCCCCTTCATGGCTTAGGCTTGGAGGGTTGGGCGCCTGACAGTCGCCCGTACGACTTACTACGCCGTAGGTCCACCGCGCCGCACCCGTCCCGTCTCGGATCGGGGAGAGGGATGGCGCACCAGGAAACCCCGGCGAGAGAGGCCGAAGGCCAATTCATGACCATGACTGATCCGATCGCAGACATGCTGACGCGTCTGCGGAACGCGAACTCGGCATACCACGACTCCGTGACGATGCCGGCGTCGAAGATCAAGTCGCACATCGCGGAGATCCTCCAGCAGGAGGGCTTCATCACGGGCTGGAAGGTCGAGGACGCCGAGGTCGGCAAGAACCTCGTCCTGGAGCTGAAGTTCGGCCCCAACCGTGAGCGCTCCATCGCGGGCATCAAGCGGATCTCCAAGCCCGGTCTCCGGGTGTACGCGAAGTCCACCAACCTGCCGAAGGTTCTGGGCGGCCTGGGCGTGGCCATCATCTCCACGTCCCACGGTCTCCTGACCGGCCAGCAGGCGCAGAAGAAGGGCGTGGGTGGGGAAGTCCTCGCCTACGTCTGGTAGTTCGGGAACGGAGGAGAGACAAAATGTCGCGTATCGGCAAGCTCCCCATCCCGGTTCCCGCCGGCGTGGACGTCACCATCGACGGCCGTACGGTCGCGGTCAAGGGCCCCAAGGGCGCACTGACCCACACCGTTATCGCGCCGATCGACATCGCCAAGGCCGAGGACGGCACCCTCCAGGTGCTCCGGCCCAACGACGAGCGGCAGAGCAAGGCCCTGCACGGCCTGTCCCGCACGCTGGTGGCGAACATGATCACCGGTGTGACCCAGGGATACGTCAAGAAGCTCGAAATCAGCGGTGTCGGTTACCGCGTCCAGGCCAAGGGCTCCAACCTGGAGTTCTCCCTGGGCTACAGCCACCCGATCCTGGTCGAGGCCCCCGAGGGCATCACCTTCAAGGTGGAGTCCCCGACTCGTTTCTCGGTCGAGGGCATCGACAAGCAGAAGGTCGGCGAGGTTGCGGCCAACATCCGCAAGCTGCGCAGGCCCGACCCGTACAAGGCCAAGGGCGTCAAGTACGAGGGCGAAGTCATCCGCCGCAAGGTCGGAAAGGCGGGTAAGTAAGCCATGGCATACGGACAGAAGATCCTTAAGGGCGACGCCTACAAGCGCGCCGCGATCAAGCGCCGCCACATCCGGATCCGTAAGCACATCAACGGAACGGCGGAGCGTCCGCGTCTGGTCGTTACCCGCTCGAACCGCCACATCGTGGCCCAGGTGATCGACGACATCAAGGGTCACACCCTTGCGTCGGCGTCCACCCTGGACACCTCGATCCGCGGTGGCGAGGCCGACAAGTCCGCGCAGGCCAAGCAGGTCGGCGCCCTGGTCGCCGAGCGCGCCAAGGCTGCCGGTGTCGAGGCCGTCGTGTTCGACCGTGGTGGTAACCAGTACGCGGGGCGCATCGCCGCCCTGGCGGACGCCGCCCGCGAGGCCGGACTCAAGTTCTGAGTCCTGGTTCCGTAGCTAGCGGAGACAGAGAGAGGTAATTCCAATGGCTGGACCCCAGCGCCGCGGTGGCGGTGCCGGTGGCGGCGAGCGGCGGGACCGGAAGGGCCGTGACGGCGGCGCAGCTGCCGCCGAGAAGACCGCGTACGTTGAGCGCGTTGTCGCGATCAACCGCGTCGCCAAGGTTGTGAAGGGTGGTCGTCGCTTCAGCTTCACCGCGCTGGTCGTGGTGGGCGACGGTGACGGCACCGTGGGTGTCGGTTACGGCAAGGCCAAGGAGGTGCCGGCCGCCATCGCCAAGGGTGTTGAGGAGGCCAAGAAGCACTTCTTCAAGGTCCCCCGTATCCAGGGCACCATCCCGCACCCCATCCAGGGTGAGAAGGCTGCCGGCGTCGTTCTGCTCAAGCCCGCGTCGCCCGGTACCGGTGTTATCGCCGGTGGCCCGGTGCGTGCCGTGCTCGAGTGCGCCGGTATCCACGACGTGCTGTCGAAGTCGCTCGGCTCCGACAACGCGATCAACATCGTGCACGCGACCGTGGAGGCCCTCCGGGGCCTGCAGCGTCCCGAGGAGATCGCGGCCCGCCGTGGTCTGCCCCTCGAGGACGTCGCCCCCGCGGCTCTTCTCCGTGCGCGTGCCGGGGCGGGTGCGTAATCATGGCGCAGCTCAAGATTACGCAGGTCAAGTCCTACATCGGCAGCAAGCAGAACCACCGTGACACCCTGCGTTCCCTTGGTCTCAAGGGCATCAACACGCAGGTCGTCAAGGAGGACCGCCCCGAGTTCCGCGGCATGGTGCACACCGTCCGCCACCTCGTGTCGGTCGAGGAGGTCGACTGATCATGGCGGAGAACAACCCGCTCAAGATCCACAACCTCCGTCCCGCCCCGGGCGCCAAGACCGCCAAGACCCGTGTCGGTCGTGGTGAGGCGTCGAAGGGTAAGACGGCCGGTCGTGGTACCAAGGGCACGAAGGCCCGCTACCAGGTTCCGGAGCGCTTCGAGGGTGGCCAGATGCCCCTCCACATGCGTCTTCCGAAGCTGAAGGGCTTCAAGAACCCGTTCAAGACGGAGTTCCAGGTCGTGAACCTGGACAAGCTCGCCGCCCTCTACCCCGAGGGTGGGGAGGTCACCGTTGCCGACCTGGTCGACAAGGGTGCCGTCCGCAAGAACAGCCTCGTCAAGGTCCTCGGCCAGGGCGAGCTCTCCGTGGCGCTGCAGGTGACGGTCGACGCCGTCTCCGGCTCCGCCAAGGAGAAGATCACCGCCGCCGGCGGTACCGTCACCGAGCTCGTCTGAACACCACAGGCGTCTTGATGACCTGAGCGATCCCGACCGGGGATACCCCACATATGGGGTATCCCCGGTTGGTCGTTCCTAGGGCGGCAGTCGCGCCGGTAAGGTGGCCTGCACTGCCCTCTTTTCACAGGGTGCTTCACTTCGGGCACTCTGAGCGGCAGTTGGTCGTTACCTATGTCGTTGTTCCCATTGGACTCTCAAGACCGTCACCCTTGACGCAGTTGCGCGGGGGTCGCAGGAGGCACCGTGCTCACCGCGTTCGCCCGGGCGTTCAAGACGCCCGACCTGCGCAAGAAGCTGCTCTTCACGCTCGCCATCATCGTGGTCTACCGGGTCGGTACACACATCCCGATCCCAGGTGTCGATTACCGGAACGTCCAGACGTGTATCGATAACGCCCAGGCCAACCAGGGTCTCTTCGGTCTGGTCAATATGTTCAGTGGCGGTGCGCTGCTGCAGATCACCATCTTCGCGCTGGGCATCATGCCGTACATCACGGCGAGCATCATCCTCCAGCTGCTGACTGTGGTGATCCCCCGCCTGGAAGCCCTGAAGAAGGAGGGCCAGGCCGGTACGGCGAAGATCACGCAGTACACGCGTTATCTGACGATCGCCCTCGCGATTCTCCAGGGCACTGGCCTCGTCGCCACCGCCCGCAGCGGCGCCCTGTTCCAGGGCTGCCCGGTGGCCAGTCAGATCGTCCCGGACCAGTCGATCTTCGTCACCATCACCATGGTCATCACGATGACCGCCGGCACCGCGGCCGTGATGTGGCTCGGTGAGCTCATCACCGACCGCGGCATCGGCAACGGCATGTCGATCCTGATGTTCATCTCGATCGCCGCCACCTTCCCGTCCGCCCTGTGGGCCATCAAGAAGCAGGGCTCCCTGGCCGGCGGCTGGATCGAGTTCGGCACCGTCATCCTCGTCGGCCTGGTCATGGTCGGCCTGGTCGTCTTCGTCGAGCAGGCCCAGCGCCGTATCCCGGTGCAGTACGCGAAGCGCATGATCGGCCGCCGCTCCTACGGCGGTACGTCCACGTACATCCCGCTCAAGGTGAACCAGGCGGGTGTGATCCCCGTCATCTTCGCCTCGTCGCTGCTCTACATCCCGGCCTTGATCGCCCAGTTCGCCGGTGGAAAGTCGGAGTGGAAGACCTGGATCGAGCAACACTTCGTCAAGGGCGACCACCCGTACTACATCATTACGTACTTCCTGCTGATCGTTTTCTTCGCGTTCTTCTACGTGGCGATCTCCTTCAACCCCGAGGAAGTCGCCGACAACATGAAGAAGTATGGTGGCTTCATCCCGGGCATCCGGGCTGGCCGACCGACCGCTGAGTACCTGAGCTACGTACTCAACCGGATCACCTGGCCGGGTTCGCTGTACCTGGGTCTGATCGCTCTTGTGCCGACGATGGCGTTGGTTGGTTTCGGGGCAAACCAGAACTTCCCGTTCGGCGGGACCAGCATCCTGATCATCGTGGGTGTGGGCCTCGAGACCGTGAAGCAGATCGAGAGCCAGCTCCAGCAGCGCAATTACGAAGGGTTCCTCCGCTGATGCGTATCGTCCTCGTCGGGCCGCCGGGTGCCGGTAAGGGAACGCAGGCCGCGTTCCTGGCCAAGAACCTGTCGATCCCGCACATCTCCACGGGCGACCTGTTCCGGGCCAACATCAGCCGGCAGACGGAACTCGGCAAACTGGCGAAGTCCTACATGGACGCGGGCAACCTGGTGCCCGACGAGGTCACCATCGCCATGGCGAAGGACCGCATGGAGCAGCCGGACGCCGAGAACGGTTTCCTGCTGGACGGCTTCCCCCGCAACGTCTCGCAGGCCGAGGCGCTCGACGAGCTGCTCGAGACCGAGAGCATGCAGCTCGACGCGGTGCTGGACCTGGAGGTCCCCGAGGACGAGGTCGTCAAGCGGATCGCCGGTCGGCGTATCTGCCGCAACGACTCCTCGCACGTCTTCCACGTGACGTACAAGCAGCCGGCCAAGGAGGGCGTCTGCGACGTCTGCGGCGGCGAGCTGTACCAGCGGGACGACGACTCCGAGGAGACCGTCCGGACGCGGCTGGAGGTCTACCACACGCAGACCGAGCCGATCATCGACTACTACAAGGCCCAGGGCCTGGTGGTCACGATCTCCGCGCTCGGCAAGGTGGAGGACGTCACGACGCGCGCCATGGAGGCGCTGAAGCGTGGCGAGGGCGACAAGTAGTCGTTCGTACGCAGCTACGGCCGCGGTTCCCCTCGGGGAGCCGCGGCTGCTGCGTGGGGCGGGGTCGCTCGCGCGGCCCCTTATCGTTGAAGACGTTCATTCACTCTCCGGTCCAGAAAGGCCGTAGTCCCCATGGTGCAGATCAAGACCTCCGAGCAGATCGCCAAGATGCGCGAGGCGGGCCTGGTCGTCGCCGCCATCCACGCGGCGACCCGTGAAGCCGCCGTGCCGGGGGCCACGACGAAGGATCTGGACCAGGTCGCCCGCAAGGTGCTCGCCGAGCACAACGCCAAGCCGAACTTCCTCGGCTACGGCGGCTTCCCGGCGACGATCTGCACGTCCGTGAACGAGGTCGTCGTCCACGGCATCCCGTCCGACGACGTCGTCCTCAAGGACGGGGACGTCATCTCCATCGACTGCGGCGCGATCATCGACGGCTGGCACGGCGACGCCGCCTACACGGCCTTCGTGGGCTCCGGCCACGCCCCGGAGCTGGTCGAGCTCTCCCGGGTGACGGAGGAGTCGATGTGGGCCGGCATCGCTGCCATGAAGCAGGGCAACCGGCTGGTCGACGTCTCCCGGGCCATCGAGACGTACATCCGCCGCCAGCCCAAGCTGGGCGGCGGGCGCTACGGGATCATCGAGGACTACGGCGGCCACGGCATCGGCACCGAGATGCACATGGACCCGCACCTGTTGAACTACGTCGAGCGGCGGCGCGGCAAGGGCCCGAAGCTGGTGCCGGGGTTCTGCCTCGCCATCGAGCCGATGGTCTCCCTGGGCACCCCGAAGACGGAGGTCCTCCAGGACGACTGGACGGTCATCACCACCGACGGCACCTGGTCCTCGCACTGGGAGCACTCGGTCGCCCTGACCGAGGAAGGCCCGCTGGTGCTCACGTCTCCCGACGGGGGTAAGGCGAAGCTGGCGGAGCTCGGCATTGTCGCTGCTCCGGATCCGCTGGGCTGAGCGCCTTCCGGGGTGGGTTGGTCCGGACCGTCGGCGGCTGCGGGGGCGTGGGGGTTCCTCGCGCAGTTCCCCGCGCCCCTTGGGTGCGCATAATGACCTTCCTGCTGGGGCAGACTTCCCCGATTCGTCTTTCCGGGTGCCCTGACGTAGACTGACTCGTCGGCTCTGGTGCACCCGCATGCCTGCATGCGCTCGCTCGGAGTCGATCAAGGTAGTCGATTCGAAGGGCGAAGCGTGGCCAAGAAGCAAGGTGCCATCGAGATCGAGGGCACTGTCGTCGAGTCTCTTCCGAACGCCATGTTCAAGGTCGAGCTCCAGAACGGCCACCAGGTCCTGGCACACATCAGCGGCAAGATGCGCATGCACTACATCCGCATCCTCCCTGACGACCGGGTCGTGGTGGAGTTGTCTCCGTACGACCTGACCCGTGGCCGGATCGTCTACCGCTACAAGTAGATCTTGCCCCGCATCTCGCTTCGGCGAGGTGGTGGCACTGACCCGGAGAACCTCACTAATGAAGGTCAAGCCGAGCGTCAAGAAGATCTGCGACAAGTGCAGGGTGATCCGCCGTCACGGCCGGGTCATGATCATCTGCGACAACCCGCGCCACAAGCAGCGCCAGGGCTGATCGACAGCGGATCGCACCCTCTGCATCCATCGCAGGGATTCGCGCGACGCGAGCTGAATATGTTCATACGCAGGACCCGGGTGGACGATGTTCGCCTGACACCTCTGGTTCGGAGGCCGGGGACCCAGTTCGTACCTCATACGGCGGCTGGGAGTCGGTTCTGTGGAAGACCTCCGACAAGTAACTGGAGCCATTGAATGGCACGCGTTTCCGGTGTCGACATCCCGCGCGAAAAGCGCGTGGAGGTCGCCCTCACCTACGTGTTCGGCATCGGCCGGACCCTCGCGCAGCAGACGCTGGCCGCCACCGGCGTCGACCCGAACACCCGCGTTCGCGACCTCTCCGAGGAGCAGCTCGTCGCGATCCGCGAGTTCGTGGACAACAACATCAGGACCGAGGGTGACCTCCGTCGTGAGATCCAGGCCGACATCCGCCGCAAGGTCGAGATCGGCTGCTACCAGGGTCTGCGTCACCGCCGCGGCCTGCCCGTCCGCGGTCAGCGCACCAGCACCAACGCCCGCACCCGCAAGGGCCCGCGTCGCGCCATCGCCGGCAAGAAGAAGCCGGGCAAGAAGTAGTCCGCAGCGGACGCCTGTCCACGGTCTTCGCTGTAGGACCGACCACCTCCCGTAGGAGTTAAGAGATGCCCCCCAAGGGACGTCAGGGCGCTGCCAAGAAGGTGCGCCGCAAGGAAAAGAAGAACGTCGCTCACGGCCACGCGCACATCAAGAGCACGTTCAACAACACGATCGTCTCGATCACGGACCCGTCCGGCAACGTGATCTCCTGGGCCTCCGCCGGCCATGTCGGCTTCAAGGGCTCGCGCAAGTCCACGCCGTTCGCCGCGCAGATGGCCGCCGAGTCGGCTGCCCGTCGCGCCCAGGAGCACGGCATGCGCAAGGTCGACGTCTTCGTCAAGGGCCCGGGCTCCGGTCGTGAGACCGCGATCCGCTCCCTGCAGGCGACCGGCCTCGAGGTCGGCTCCATCCAGGACGTCACGCCGACCCCGCACAACGGCTGCCGTCCGCCCAAGCGCCGTCGCGTCTGATCTTGGACGCAGGCCGCTTGGTCTGAGGTTTTCGGGCGGTACGACCCCTTCGGGTTGTATCGCCCGTACCCTTGCACGTAGCACATCAGGCTCCGCCTGGTGAATCAGGGCGTCAAATAGCGGTCGCCCCTGACAGAAGGATCGCAACATGCTGATTGCTCAGCGTCCCTCGTTGACCGAAGAGGTCGTCGACGAGTTCCGCTCCCGGTTCGTGATCGAGCCGCTGGAGCCGGGCTTCGGATACACCCTCGGCAACTCCCTCCGCCGGACTCTCCTGTCCTCGATCCCGGGTGCGGCGGTCACGTCCATCCGTATCGACGGTGTCCTGCACGAGTTCACCACCGTGCCGGGCGTCAAGGAGGACGTCAC
>NZ_JBHUQX010000152.1:0-19919 GCF_042674225.1 Streptomyces sp. NPDC056948 | reverse complement strand
CGCGGTTCTGGCGTGCTGTTCGGCCGGGCCCGGAGGGGCTCAGGCCGACTTGCGGCTGCTGTCCCGGGGATGAATCGCGATGTTCATCGCACCGGAGCGCAGAACCGCCAGGCGCTCCTCGAGGACCTCTTCGAGTTCCTCACGGGTGCGCCGCTCCATCAGCATGTCCCAATGCGTACGCGCGGGCTTGCCCTTCTTCTCTTCAGGGACATCGCCGTCCACGAGGAGTGCCTGGGCCCCGCAGACCTTGCACTCCCACTCCGGCGGGATCTCCGCCTCGACCGAGAAGGGCATCTCGAACCGGTGCCCCTTCTCGCATGCGTACTCCACGGCCTGGCGCGGAGCCAAGTCGATGCCGCGGTCCGTCTCGTAGCTGGTCACCACGAGGCGCGTGCCGCGAAGAGCTCGCTCACTCATGAATCGTGCCTCCCGGGCTTGTCGCCCACAGGACAGGTGTCGCTGTCGTCGTCATCCGGTCAACGTCCGGTCGGCGGTAAAGATTCCCGTTCCGAGTCCCGTTCCGGGTCATGCGTCGCCGTCGTAGCCGCAGCCTTGTCAACCCTTGCAGTACCCACCAGCGCCCGGTTTGTCACATCTGCTAGCAGATGTAACCTAGCGTTTCGGCATCTTTGACGCGCAGTAACGGTACGCCTGGCAGGCCAAACGCGTACACTACAGCCCTTTCGCGCCGAGTGCTAAATCCTGTCAGGAACCGGATTCCCGGCTTCGCGAATCGCACGCCCCACGGGTACCCGGGCGAGCAGGACGAATCCGATGACGAAGAAGCCCACCAGCGAGATGATCGCGTCCCGGTAGCTCCCGGTCAGCTGGTAGGTGAGCCCGAACAGCAGCGGCCCGAGCCAGCTCATACCGCGGTCGCTCATCTCGTACGCCGAGAAGTATTCGGCCTCCTTCCCGGGCGGGACGAGATGGGAGAACAGGGAGCGCGACAGCGCCTGGCTGCCGCCGAGGACCAGGCCGATCCCGGCGGCCAGGACGAAGAACCACACCGGCGCCCCCGCCGGCAGGAAGTATCCGGCCGCCAGCGTCATCGTCCACGCGACGAGCGAGCCGAGGATCGTGCGCTTGGCCCCGTACGTCCGGGCCAGCCGGCCCATCGTCAGCGCCCCCGCCACCGCCAGCACCTGCACCAGCAGGATGGCGCCGATCAGGGTGGACTGACCGAGGCCCAGTTCCTTCGAGCCGTAGACCGAGGCCTGGGAGATCACCGTCTGGACGCCGTCGTTGTAGACGAGGTACGCGAGCAGGAACGCCAGGGTCAGCGGGTGGCGGCGCATGTCGCGGACGGTCGCCGCGAGCTGCCGGAAGCCCGGGAGGGCCGCCCCGCGCGCGGCGGACCTGCGGTCGCGCAGCCGCCGGAGCGGGATCAGGGCGAACGCGCCCCACCACAGGCCGGCCGACGCCAGGCAGATGCGGACCGCCGTGCTCTCGGAGATGCCGAAGCTCTCGTGCCCGGTATAGAGGACGAGATTGACGACGAGGACCAGCGATCCCGACGCGTAGCCGAAGGCCCAGCCACGGGAGGAGACCGCATCCCGTTGCTCGGGCGGGGCGATCTGCGGCAGGTAGGAGTTGTAGAGCATCATCGCCACGGACTGAGCCGCGTTCGCGACGACCAGGAGGGCCCCGCCGAGCAGATAGCGGTCGCCGTCCAGGAAGAACATGGCCGTCGTGGCCGTGGCCCCCAGATAGGCGGCGGCCGCGAGCAGGGGCTTCTTGCGGCCGGTGCGGTCGGCGGCGGCGCCCACCAGGGGCATCACCAGCACGGCCACGATCACCGACAGGGACACCGAGTACGCGAAGAAAGACCCGGCGCGCACCGGGATCCCGAGAGGGTGGACGTACCCGTCGGCGTCGGCCGCCGACTCGGCGACCGAGGTCAGATAGGGGCCCAGGAAGACGGTGAGCACGCTCGTCGAGTAGACGGAGCACGCCCAGTCGTAGAAGTACCAGCCGCGCTGCTCGCGTCTGAGATCCGCCGCCCCGTCGTCCGGCGGTGTCCGCACGGTGTCGGTGCCCACCCGTGCCCCTCGCTTCCCCGTGAACGCGCAGAGGCGGCGGGGCGGAGTGTCAGACCCAGACGCCGCGGTCCTCCATGACCTTGCGCAACGTGTCGATGTGATCGGTCATGATGCCATCCACACCCAGGTCGAGAAGCCGGTGCATGCTCTCGGGTTCGTTGACGGTCCACACGTGCACCTGGAGCCCGCGCGCGTGGGCGGCGTGCAGGAAGCGGCGGTCCACGACCTGGATGCCGGACTGGATCTCGGGGACCTGGGCGGCGACCGCCGAGCGGCGCACCGCCGCGGGCAGCCCCCAGGAACGCAGCCGCAGGTTGAGCACGCCCCGGGTGCCGTACGACGTGGCCAGGCGCGGGCCGGCCAGCCGCTGGGCGCGCACCACGCGTGCCTCGGAGAACGAGCCGAGGCAGATCCGGTCCCAGGAGTCCGTCCGCCCGACCAGGTCCAGGAAGGGCAGCAGGGCGGCCTCCGTCTTGACGTCGACGTTCCAGCGCACGTCGGGGAAGGTCTCCAGGAGCTCCTCGAAGAGGGGCAGCGGTTCCTCGCCCGCCACGCGCGCGTGCCGCACCTCGTGCCACGGCAGGTCCGCGATCCGGCCCGCGCCGTCCGTCACCCGGTCCAGGGTCGCGTCGTGGAAGGCCACGAGCTTGCCGTCCCGGGTGGTGTGGACGTCGGTCTCGATGTACCGGTAGCCCGCCTCGACGGCGCACCGGAACTGCCGCACGGTGTTCTCCAGGCCGTCCGCGGCCCCGCCCCGGTGGGCGAAGGCGATCGGGCCGGGATGGTCGAGATAGGGATGGCGGATCCGCGGGGTCACGGTCGCAGTATCGCTCCTCGGGGTTGACCGGTGGCAACGACCGTGCTGCCGCCGGATGCCGGGGGGACGGCGAACACGCGCAGGAACAGCTGGGCGAGCGGGCCGATCGAGACCGCGTACAGCAGGGTGCCGACGCCGACGGTGCCGCCCAGGGCGAAGCCCGTCGCCACGACCGTGAACTCGATGGCCGTGCGCACCAGGCGGATCGAGACCCCCGTGCGCTGGTGCAGGCCCGTCATGAGGCCGTCGCGCGGACCCGGGCCGAAGCGCGCCGCGATGTACAGGCCGGTCGCCGCGCCGTTCAGGACGATCCCCGTCACCATCATGGCCACGCGGGCCACCGGGCCGTGCGCGTCGGGCACCAGGGCCAGCGTCGCGTCCATCGCCATGCCGATGACCAGCACGTTGGAGACCGTGCCCAGGCCCGGCCGCTGGCGCAGCGGGATCCAGGTGAGCAGCACCGCCGCGCCCACGATCGTCAGCACCACGCCGATCGACAGCCCCGTCCGCTCGGCGAGGCCCTGGTGCAGCACGTTCCACGGCTCCAGCCCGAGCCCCGACCGGACGAGCAGTGCCGAACTCGCGCCGTACAGCGCGAGACCGGCGTAGAGCTGGGTCAGCCGCCGGGTGAGATGGCGCCGCGTGGACATGATGTGCCCCCCTGTGGTGTGAGTGGACTGATGCATGACACCCTGTGGCTTGGATGGAGAGGTCATCCATGGCCAATCCGGGGAAGGTGGACTGATTCCGATGGCACAGTGGACTTCGGCCGTGGGTGCGGCTCAGCTCGCCCGGCTGCTCAACTCCCAGCAGGAGCGCCCGGCAGGGCCCGGCACGCGCCGGCCGCCCGCCTACCGCGCGCTCGCCGACGGCATCCGCCTGCTGGTGCTCGAAGGGCGGATCCCGGTGGCCGCCAGGCTGCCCGCCGAGCGGGAACTCGCCCTCTCCCTGACCGTCAGCCGTACGACGGTCGCCGCCGCGTACGAGGCGCTGCGCAGCGAGGGCTTCCTGGAGTCCCGGCGCGGCGCGGGAAGCTGGACCGCCGTACCGGCCGGGAACCCGCTGCCCGCACGCGGCCTGGAACCGCTGCCGCCCGAGACCCTCGGCTCGATGATCGACCTGGGCTGTGCGGCCCTGCCGGCCCCCGAGCCGTGGCTGACCCGGGCCGTGCAGGGCGCCCTGGAGGAACTGCCGCCGTACGCGCACACGCACGGCGACTATCCCGCCGGGCTGCCGGCCCTGCGGTCGATGATCGCCGAGCGGTACACCGCGCGCGGGATCCCGACCATGCCCGAGCAGATCATGGTGACGACCGGGGCGATGGGCGCGATCGACGCGATCTGCCATCTGTTCGCCGGGCGGGGCGAGCGCATCGCCGTCGAGTCCCCCTCGTACGCCAACATCCTCCAGCTCATGCGGGAGGCCGGGGCCCGGCTCGTGCCCGTCGCGATGGCCGAGGGGCTCAGCGGCTGGGACATGGACCGCTGGCGGCAGGTCCTGCGGGACGCCGCGCCCCGGATCGCCTACGTCGTCGCCGACTTCCACAACCCGACCGGTGCGCTCGCCGATGAGGACCAGCGGCGGCGGCTGGTGGACGCGGCGCGGTCCGCGGGGACGGTGCTGATCGCCGACGAGACGATGAGCGAGCTGTGGCTCGACCCGGATGTGCGGATGCCGAAGCCGGTGTGCTCCTTCGACCGGGCCGGGTCCACGGTGATCACGGTGGGGTCGGCGAGCAAGGCGTTCTGGGCCGGGATGCGCATCGGGTGGGTGCGGGCCGCGCCGGACGTGATCCGCAGTCTGGTCGCCGCGCGGGCCTACGCCGACCTCGGCACGCCCGTGCTGGAGCAGCTTGCCGTCAACTGGCTGTTCGGGACGGGGGGATGGGAACAGGCCGTGGAGGTGCGGCGGGAGCAGGCGCGGGAGAACCGCGACGCACTCGTGGCAGCGGTGCGGCGGGTTCTGCCCGGGTGGGAGTTCGAGGTGCCCCGGGGCGGTCTGACGCTGTGGGTGCGGACCGGGGGGCTCTCAGGATCGCGGCTCGCCGAGGCGGGGGAGCGGGTGGGGGTGCGGGTGCCGTCCGGGCCCCGGTTCGGCGTGGACGGGGCGTTCGAGGGGTATGTGCGGCTGCCGTTCACCGTGGGAGGCGCGGTGGCCGAGGAGGCGGCTGTGCGGTTGGCCGCGGCGGCGCGGATCGTGGAGGAGGGCGGTGCGGGGGGCGGAGAGGCGCCGCGGACGTTTGTGGCGTAGTGCTCCGCGCCGGCGTGGCTACGTCGCCTTCGCCTTCGTCTTCGCCGGCTTCGTCAGGACCGGTACCGGATTCGGAATCGAGTCCTTCGGCTTCGTCAGGACCGGTACCGGATCCGGCACGGGTTCCGGCTTCGGGTCCGTCGTGAGCGGTGCCGCTTCCGTCCCCTCCGGCTCGGGGACCGTCTCCCCGTCCGCCGGTGTCGTGCGCGGCGGGAGGAGGTCCAGGACCGCCTGGCGGTGGGCGTCGGACGTGGCGTCGTCGTAGGGGTTCGGTGTGGCCGGGACCTGGAGGCGGTGGACCGGGCCCAGGCCGAGGCGGGCGTAGCCGCGGCCGGGCGGGACCTCCTCGACGGGGGTGGTGTGCGGGGGCGCGCCCAGGACGGACTCGAGCTGCCCGGCCGTCGCCGGGCCGAGGACCACGCGCGCGCGGGTGTGCCGGCGTACCGGTTCGCCGAGGGCGTCCATGGTGTCGAGCTGCTCGGCCACGACCACCGTCACGTTCGCCGGGCGGCCGTGCCGGAGCGGGACCTGCAGGAGGGACTGCGGGTCCTTGCGGTCCTGGGCGGCGGCCAGATGGGTGAACGCCGTCGGACGGTCCAGGAGGATCCACAGGGGACGCTTGGTGTCGTCCGGCGGCGGGTGGCCCGCCTGGTGGGCGCGGTTGGCGGCGATCAGCCGGCGCTCGGTCTCGGTCGCGGCCCACTCCAGACTCGCCAGCACCCCGGGGAGACCGCATTCGACGGCCAGGACGCCGTCCCGGCCGGTCAGGCAGGCGTACTCGCCGGTGCCGCCGCCGTCGACGATCACGACGTCGCCGTGCTGCAGGGCTTGCAGGGCGATGGACCGCAGCAGGGTCGAGGTGCCGGTGCCCGGCTGGCCGAGGGCGAGCAGATGGGGCTCGGTGGAGCGCAGGCCCGTGCGCCAGACGACCGGGGGGACGTCCCGCCGCTGTTCGCCGTGTGCCAGGGGGAGGGTGCGCTGGACCCGAGTGGGGTCGGTGAAGCCGAGGACCGTCTCGCCCGGCGCGGTGACGAAGCGCTGGGCGGCGATGTCGACGGCGAGCGGCATGAGCACGCTGACCGTCAACTGGTTGCCTTCCTCTTCCCACGAGAAGTGGTATTCGCGCCCCCGGCCCGACTTGGCCGCGAGGAGGTTTTCGATCCGGGCGCGGGCCTCGGACTCGCCGTCGGCGAAGTACGCCGGGTAGTGGATCACCAGGTGCGAGATGCGGCCGGTGCCGTCGAAGGCGTAGGTGGGGAAGGCCTTCTCCCAGGTGCCGCCGTGGGAGTACAGCGGCTCGGGGTCCTCGGCGGTGGAGAAGTACGGCACGAGCGCCTCGTACAGGGACTGCAGGCGCTGGGTCTGCGACTCGTCGGGCCCGTCGGATGCCGACGCGGCGCTGTCCCGGCCCTGCCATGCGGCCGCCGCCATCAGGGTGACGGCGGCGAGCAGCGGTCCGTACGGCATCAGGGCCACGACGAGGATGACGGAGGCCACCAGGAACAGCAGCGCTCCCCGTTTCTCCTTGGGGGTCTCGCTCCATCTGCGCCGTCCGGCCGCTGCCAGCCGGCGCAGACCGCGCGTGATCGTGATCAGCGGGTGGAGGACGTCGGTGGCGCTGTCGGCGGCCGTTCGGGCCAGCTCCCGGCTCCGGACGAGCTGTGCGCTGCCGTTGCTCAGAATGCGGGGGAGGGGGCGCCGGGCCACTGCTGCCTCCAGAGAGTGCGTACGGGCGGGATGCGCACGGGATGCGGCCGTCAGAACTTGATTCCGCCGAGGAGGCTCGCCAGGCTCTCGCCGCCTGCCTTGATGCTCGGGGCGATGGCCGTGCTGGCCAGGTAGAAGCCGAAGAGCATCGCGACCACGGCGTGCGACGCCTTGAGGCCGTCCTTGCGGAAGAAGATGAAGACGACGATGCCGAGCAGGACCACGCCTGAGATGGAGAGGATCATTTGGGTTCTCCTGGTTCGCGGGGACAGTCACCATGAGTACTTCCAGGCTCACAGGATGTATCCATACGATAAAAGGTGCAACTGGGTGGAAATAGGGTGGTTTCCCCCGGGCTGCGGAGTGGTCCCGGAACCGGTCGAGCTGGGGTGTTGTGCTCGCCCGGGTCTGTGGTGATCTTTACCTCGGGCACATCGGGTCATGTGCCGCGCGAGCCAGTACCCTGGCGATTCACTCGTACGGCTGCACCACCCGCAGACGTGCGCACCCGGCGTGATGAGCAGTGGAGAGGCGGTCCGGCCGATGACCGAAGTCCCCGACCATGAGGTCGTGGAGCTGGCGACCAAGATCTTCGATCTGGCCCGGCGGGGACGGACCGAGGCGCTCGTGGCGTATGTCGACGCGGGGGTTCCGGCCAACCTCACCAATGACCGCGGCGACTCGCTCGTGATGCTCGCCGCCTATCACGGCCACTCCGACGCGGTGCGCGCGCTGCTCGCCCGCGGCGCCGAGGCCGACCGGGTGAACGACCGAGGCCAGACCCCGCTCGCGGGAGCGGCCTTCAAGGGCGAGACGGACGTCATCAAGGCCCTCCTGGAGGGCGGCGCCGACCCGTCCTCCGGCACGCCCTCGGCTGTCGACACGGCCCGGATGTTCGGCCGGACGGAATTGCTCGAACTGTTCGGCGAGCGCTGAGCCGACCAGTCTGACCTGGAACGACACAGAAAACGGGGGAGGCGGTACAGGGCCGCCGAAATTTCGGTCGCGGCAGACGGAAGAGCCGAGTCATCATGACGACGTGGTTCACGGACGTGATGGTTGGGCAGGTGTTGCCGCACCGCGCGGGCCGTGACGCGGTCCGCAGGGGCCACCGACGAGAGGCAGAGGAAGATGGTCTACAGCAAGCAGGAAACGGCGGGCACTCCGACGTGTTGTCACGCGGCCAGGTAGTACACGTCCCCGGTTGCGTCGACGCTTGATGTGAGGCTGTTTCCCATGTTCGATCCGGTCATAGCGCCCAGCGGTACGCTGCTCGGCCTGCTCCAGCGGGGCCGCGGTGACGGCACGCTGCACGCGCTCACCGCCCCGCGCCCCGAGGCGCTCGCGGCGTTGAACCACTGTGTGCTGCACGATCCCCGCCACGACTGGCAGGTGGAGAACCGCTCCCTCTACTACGCCCGCCTCTACCTCGACCTGAACGGCGAGCTGGACGCGATCGCGGCCCATCTCTTCGACGCCGAGGACGTCCTCGACGCCGAGGAGTCACGCACCGGGCTCGCGCTCGCCGTCCTCGGGCACCTCGCCTCCTACGGCAGGCGGGACGCGCTCGAACTGCTGCGCAGGTACGCCGCCCACGGCTCGAACTGGGCCTGGGCCCTCGACGAGCTCGCCCTCAGGGACGACGACGCGGGCCTGCGGGCCCTCGCCGCGCCCGTCCTCGCCCGCTTCCCGGCCGACCCGGAGGGGGAGGCCGAGCTGGCCGCCACCGTCCGCGACGCCTTCGAGCCCCGGCCGTGGCGGCTGTGGGCCGAGGATCCGCGCGAATCCATCGCCACACGCGTGCGTGCCGCCCACGAGGCGGGCTGCTTCGACCGCTGGCAGCGGCAGATGCGGCCGACGGGCCCGCGCCCGGGATGGAGCGTGCAGGCCGTCTTCGAATGGGCCCAGCAGGGCCTCGACCGGGGCGCCGCACTCCATGTCCCGGCCGCCCGCTGCCTCACCGCCGTGGCAGGGCCCGAGGACCGGGCCGAGATCGTCCGGGCCGCGAAGGACGGCGGCGACGGAGCCCGGTGCACCGCCCTGCGCTACCTCGCCGACGGCAACGATCCCGACGCCCTCGACCTGATCGAGGGTGCCGTGGCCACCGGCTCGACGGTCGTCGTGGAAGCCGCCGTCGACGCCTTCGAACGGATGCGCAGTCTCACCGCCGTGGACCGGGCGCGCGGCTGGGCGCACCGGCCCGACGAGCTGGGTGCCGCCGCCGGACGCCTCCTCGCCTGCCTGGGCGGGGTGCACGACCGGGACCTGGTCCTCGCGGCGCTACGGGAGGCGGTGCGCGGCGAAGGCCCCGACGCGCCGACCCTGTGGACCCTGGTCGACGGCACCGGACGGCTCGGCATCGCCTGCGCCGCACCCGTGCTCCGCCACGTCTACCGCGAGACCGCCTCCTCCCATCTGCGCGGCCGGGCCGCCCGGGCCCTCGCCGCCACCGACCCCTCCTTCGCCACCGGCTTCGCTGTCGAATGCCTGTGGGACTGCGAGGAGACCACCCGCGAAATCGCCGCACGGCACGCCGAGACCGGCGACACCCGGGTCGTGGAGCGACTGCGCCGGCTCGCCGCCGACCCGGCCGAGGAGGCCGAGGTCCAGACAGCCGTACGCAGCCGGATCGGTCCCGAGGAGACCGCTGTGTGACTCCCCTCCTCACGAGGACGCCGGGGCGGAATCAGGCCGCCCGGGTGAACGAGGGGTGACTCGCGGGTCAGGAGCGTATGGACGCGGCCTGACCTGCGTGGGTGCACCTCAGAACGCTCATAGGACGTTCCTCGTTCGGAAAGATCCACGTTGACGCGGCCACGTCCGGCCCGGCGACAACACCGGTATGCGTGTCGTCATCGTGACCGAATCCTTTCCCCCCGACGTGAACGGCGTGGCCCACTGCGCGCTCCAGACCGCCCGGCATCTCGTCGATCGTGGTCACACTCCCGTCGTCGTGGCCCCGGCCCCGGCGCCCGGGAACAAGCCCGACGCCTCAGCGCCGTGCCGCGTCGTCCACGTCCCCTCCCTCCCGCTCCCCGGCTACCCCCAGGTCCGCGTCGCCCTCCCCAGCCGCCGCCTGGCCGCCACCCTCATCGAGCACCGTGCCGATGTCGTCCACCTCGCCAGCCCCTTCGTCCTCGGCGTGCGCGGCATGGCCGCCGCCGCCCGCCTCGGCGTCCCCGCCGTCGCCGTCTACCAGACCGACCTGGCCGGATACGCCCGTACCTACATGGGCGCCGGAGAGGCCGCCGCCTGGCGGCGCATCCGCTCCGTCCACGGCGCCGCCGACCTCACCCTCGCCCCGTCCAGCGCCGCCCTGCACGACCTGGAGACGCACGGTGTGCCCCGGGTCAAGCTGTGGCCGCGCGGGGTGGACACCGAACGTTTCCGGCCGGACCGTCGCGACGAGGCCCTGCGCCGCGAGCTGGCCCCCAACGGCGAGCTGATCGTCGGCTACGTCGGCCGGCTCGCCCCCGAGAAGCAGGTCGAACTCCTCGCCGGTGTCTGCGGCCTGGAGGGCGTCCGGGTCGTGATAGTCGGCGACGGGCCCAGCCTGCCCGGCCTGGAGCAGGCGCTGCCCGGCGCGGTCTTCCTCGGCCGCCGCACCGGTGACGATCTCGCCCGGGTCTTCGCCTCGTTCGACGTCTTCGCGCACACGGGCCCCTTCGAGACCTTCTGCCAGACGGTGCAGGAGGCCATGGCCAGTGGTCTGCCGGTCGTGGCGCCCGCCGCGGGCGGGCCGCTGGACCTGGTCGCGCACGGGCACACCGGGCTGCTGGTGCCGCCGCGCGACGCGACCGCCGTACGGGACGCGGTGAGGTCCCTGGCCGCCGATCCCGGGTTGCGGACCGCCTTCGGGGCCGCCGGACGCGCCACGGTCGAGGGCCGCACCTGGGCGGCCGTCGGCGACCAGCTGATCGGGCACTACGCGAACGTGCTCGCCGGGCGCAGGACGGTGGTGGCGGCATGAGCGCGGGGAACGGGACCGGCCAGGCGCTGCGGATCGTCCGGCTCGCCAACTTCGTCGCACCCGCGTCCGGCGGTCTGCGCACCGCCCTGCGCGAACTCGGCAAGGGTTTCAAGGCGGCGGGGCACGAGCCCGTCCTCGTCGTCCCCGGCGAGCGGATCAGCGACCACGAGGCCGAGCAGGGGCGGGTGATCACCCTCCCCGGACCGCTGCTGCCCGGCACCGGCGGCTACCGCGTCCTCGCCGACAGGCGGCGGGTGGCCCGGCTCCTGGAGGAACTCGCGCCGGACCGGCTGGAGGTGTCCGACCGCACGACCCTCAGGTGGACCGGCAAGTGGGCGCGGCGCGCCCGGGTCCCGGCCGTGATGGTCTCCCACGAGACCGCCGACGGCGTGCTGCGCACCTGGGGCCTGCCCGAGGGAGCCGCCCGGCGTGCCGCCGACGCCCTCAACGTCCGTACGGCCCACACGTACGCGCGCGTGGTGTGCACCACCGAGTTCGCCGAGCGGGAGTTCGTGCGGATCGGGGCACGCAACGTCGTCCGGGCCCCGCTGGGCGTCGACCTGGTGCAGCGGCACCCGGCGCTGCGCGATGCGGAGCTGCGGGCGCGGCACGCGCGCGGGGACGAGACGCTGCTCGTGATGTGCTCACGGCTGTCCGTGGAGAAGCGGCCCGGCACGGCGCTGGACGCCCTGGAGACGCTGCGGCGGCGCGGGCGACGGGCGGTGCTGGTGGTCGCGGGCGACGGTCCGTTGCGGGCGCGGCTCGAACAGCGGGCACGCGAGAGCGCCTTGCCGGTCACCTTCCTCGGGCATGTCTCCGACCGCGGGCTGCTCGGCGCGCTCCAGGCGTCCGCCGATGTCGCCCTGGCACCGGGCCCCGCCGAGACCTTCGGGCTCGCCGCGCTGGAGGCCATGGCGTGCGGCACGCCCGTGGTGGCCAGCGCGTCGTCCGCGCTGTCCGAGGTGATCGGCTCCGCCGGGGCCGTCGCCGCGGACCACGGGGAGGCCTTCGCGGACGCCGTGGACCTGCTGCTGGAAGGCCTGGAGGCGCACCGGCGCGAGGCGGCACGCGCGCGTGCGGAGTGCTTCGGCTGGAACGCGGCGGTCGACGCCTTCCTCGCCGCACACGACGCGGCCGTCCCCGTTCGCCCGTACGTGCCCGGAGGCGTGGCATGAGACCCACGCGATGCGTGGAACCCCCGCGTTTCGTGGCCCTCGGCGACTCGCTGACCGAGGGCGTGGGCGACCCCGTCGGCGACGGGTGGCGCGGTTGGGCCGCGCTGCTCGCCGGCGGGCTCGCCGAGGGGCCCGCCCGGTTCACCAACCTCGCGGTGAGCGGGTCGCAGACCCGGGACGTGCTGGAGCGCCAGCTGCCCGCCGCGCTGGAGCTGCGGCCCGATCTGGTGTCCGTCGTCGTCGGCGTCAACGACACCCTGCGCTGCACCTTCGACATCCAGGCCGTGGCGGCCCGGCTCGACCGGGTGTACCAGGCCTGCACCGAGCGGCGCGCGATCCTGCTCACCGCGTGCCTGCCCGACCCGGGCACGATGCTCGGGCTGCCGGGGGCGCTGGCCCACCCGCTGGCGCGGCGGCAACGGGCCGTGAACGCGGTCGTCCATGCCCTGTCCGACCGGTACGAAGCCCTGCACCTGCACGCGTGCGAGGGCGACTGGACCACGGACCGCGCCATGTGGAGCGCGGACCGGCTGCACCCCGGCGAACGGGGACACCGGCAACTGGCCCTGCGCTTCCACACGCTGCTCGCGGAGCACGGCCTCGCGACGGGGCCCGCGCCCTCGCCCGAGCCCGACTTCCCCGTCCCGACGAAGTCGGCGAGCCTGTGGTGGCTGGCCACGGCCGGTACCGGCTGGGTGGCGCGCCGGTGCACCGACCTGCTGCCCCAGCTCCTGACACTGGCCGCCGACGAGCTGCGGCACCGCGCCCGCGGTACCAGCGCCCGGCTCGACCTGCGGGCCTCCGCGGCGGTGTCGGCCGCGCTGGCCGCGCTGTCGGTGGCGGAGCAGCCGGATGCGGCCTGACAGAACAGCGGTGACCGGCGCGATCCGGACGGTTCAGCGACGCCGTACGGCCACGAAACGGACCGGCGTACCCGGGACCGCCTGGGCGGCGGCCGGCAGGTCGGCGGCTCGGACCACCGCGATCACCGGGTAGCCCCCGGTGGTCGGATGGTCGGCCAGGAACACCACAGGCCTGCCGTCGGGCGGGACCTGGACCGCGCCCAGCACCATGCCCTCGCTGGGGAGTTCACCGTGCCGGGCCCGCTCCAGGGCGGGGCCCTCCGTGCGCAGCCCGATGCGGTTGCCGGCGGCGGACACCCGGTAGGCGCGTGAGACGAAGGCGCGTACGGCCTCCGGCGTGAACCAGTCGTCGCGCGGGCCGAGTGTCACCCGCAGAACCAGTTCGGCCGGCGGCGCAGGCTGCGGGGCGACGTCCACACGCGCGTGCACACCGGCCGGCCGGCCCAGCGGCAGCACCGTGGCGTCCGTGAGCGGGGCCGGGCCGAGCCCCGACAGCAGGTCCGTCGAGCGGCTGCCGAGCACGGGCTCGACGGCGATGCCCCCGGAAAGACCCACGTACGTGCGTACGCCCGACACGGCCGGGCCGATGTCCAGCAGCGCCCCGGCGGGCACGCACACCGGCGCACCCCAGGGGACGGGCCGGCCGTCCACCGTGACCCGGCAGTGCGCGCCGGCCACCGCGACCATGACCGTCGAACGGGGGCGCACGGCACAGCCGGTGAGCGTCGTCTCCAGCACGGCCGCCCCGGGCGGATTGCCGACCAGCCGGTTGACGAGGTCCGCGGCCGGCCCGTCCAGGGCACCGGAGCGGGGGACGCCGAGGTGGGCGTGCCCGGGGCGCCCGAGGTCCTGCACGGTGGTCAGGGCCCCGGCCCGTACGACGGCGAGGGCGCGATCTGTCATGACCCCGCCTCGGGGACGAACCGCACGCGTGTGCCCGGGGACAGCAGCGCGGCCGGTACGCGTGCGTGGTCCCACAGAACGGTGTCCGTCGTGCCGATCAACTGCCAGCCGCCCGGCGACGAGCGCGGGTACACGCCCGTGTACGGGCCCGCCAGCGCCACCGACCCGGCGGGGACGGCCGTGCGCGGGGTGGCCCGGCGTGGGACGTCGTAGCGCGACGGCAGCCCGGTGAGATAGCCGAAGCCGGGCGCGAAACCGCAGAAGGCGACCCGGAACTCCGTCTCCGTGTGGATTCGGGCGACCTCCCGCTCCGGCACGCCCCAGTGCGCGGCGACATCGGCCAGGTCCGGGCCGTCGTACCGCAGGGGGATCTCGACGACCTCACGCGCGCGTGGGGGAGCGGGCGGCAGTTCTGCGGCGGTCAGTTCGGCGGCCAGCCGGGCGGGGGAGTCGAGGCCGTCGAGGAGGACCGTGCGGGCCGCGGGGACGATCTCGCGGGCCGACAGCGAGCCCTCCGCGCGGCGTCGCAGCAGCTCCGCGTGCAGGGCCTGGGCCTCGTCGCCCGAGGCGACCTCGACGAGCAGCGCGTCCTCGCCGACGGGCCGGACCTTCATGCGAAGGCCTCCACCCGGATCCCCGACGTCTCCAGCCGTTCCCGCACCCGGCGCGCCAGCTCCACCGCGCCGGGCGTGTCGCCGTGCAGGCACAGGGAACGCGCTCGTACCTCGATCCGGGTCCCCGAGTGGGAGGAGACCTCGCCGGAGCGGGCCAGGCTCAGGGACCGTTCCACGACGGCCTCCGGGTCGGTGACCATGGCCCCGTCCAGCGTGCGCGGCACCAGCGTGCCCGCGTCGGTGTACGCCCGGTCCGCGAACGCCTCCGTGACGACCGGCAGTCCGGCCTTGCCCGCCAGGCCGAGCAGACGCGAGCCGGGCAGGCCCAGCACGGGCAGCGCGGCGTCCGCGAGGAGCACCCCGTCGACGACAGCGGCGGCCTGCTCCTCGTCGTGCACGACCCGGTTGTAGAGCGCGCCGTGCGGTTTGACGTAGGCCACGCGGGAGCCCGCGGCGCGGGCGAAGACCTCCAGGGCGCCGATCTGGTAGGCCACTTCGGCCGCCAGCTCGGCGGGCGGCACGTCCATCGCGCGCCGCCCGAACCCGGCCAGGTCCCGGTAGGACACCTGGGCGCCGATCCGTACCCCGCGCTCGGCCGCCAGCTCGCACACCCGGCGCATGGTGGCCGCGTCCCCGGCGTGGAAGCCGCACGCCACATTGGCGCTGGTGACCACGGACAGCAGCCGTTCGTCGTCGGTGAGCCGCCAGCGGCCGAAGCCCTCGCCGAGGTCGGCGTTCAGGTCGATCGAGGTCACGTGTCGCATCTCCTGTCAGGCCACGCGGTACTGCTCGTCGCGGGCGTCGGTGAGGAACATCTGCCCCGGGGCGTGCGTGAGGGCGAACGGCGGCCGCGAGGCCATCACGGCCGCCTGCGGGGTCACTCCGCAGGCCCAGAACACCGGGATGTCGTCCGGTTCGGTGTCCACCGGGTCGCCGAAGTCGGGACGGCCGAGGTCGTCGATGCCGAGCCCCGACGGATCGCCGCAGTGCACGGGGCTGCCGTGCACCGCCGGCAGCAGACTGCTCTCGCGGATCGCCGCGGCCAGGTGCGGGGGCGGCACCGGTCGCATGGACACCACCAGCGGTCCGTGCAGCCGCCCCGCCGGACGGCACTGCCGACTCGTCACGTACATCGGGACGTTGCGGCCCTGCTCGACGTGGCGGATCGGGACGCCCGCCTCGCTCAGCGCCCACTCGAAGGTGAAGCTGCAACCGATCAGGAACGACACCAGGTCGTCCCGCCAGTACGCGCGCACGTCCGTCGGCTCGTCCACCAGTTCGCCGTCCCGCCACACCCGGTAGCGCGGCAGGTCGGTACGCAGGTCAGCGCCGTCGGCGAGCACGGTGGTCCAGGATCCGGCGTCCGTGACGTCGAGGACCGGGCAGGGCTTGGGGTTGCGCTGGCAGAACAGCAGCATGTCGTAGGCCCAGTCGGCGGGCACCGAGATGAGGTTGACCTGGGTGTGGCCGGCCGCGACCCCGGCCGTGGGGCCCGTCAGGCCGTCCCGGAAGCGGGCGCGGGCCGTTTCGGGGCTCCATGCGTGCGCGTGTGCGTTGGTGAGGACCACAGGGCGATCCTCGGTCCCGGTGCTCACGGGGTTCACGTGAGTTCCTTCCCGCGCGTCTCCGGCAGCCCGAGCAGCGCGAGCGCCGCGAGGCCGTAGCCGATCGCCCCGAAGACCAGCGCGCCGCCGACGCCCCAGCTGTCGGCCAGGAAACCGACCATCGTCGGGAACACGGCGCCCACCGCGCGCCCGGTGTTGTACGTGAAGCCCTGCCCCGTGCCGCGTACCGCCGTCGGGTACAGCTCGCTCAGGTAGGAGCCGAATCCGCTGAAGATCGCCGACATGCAGAACCCGAGCGGGAAACCGAGCACCAGGAGCAGGGTGTTGGCGCCGCTCGGGATGTTCGCGTACGCCAGGATGCAGATCGCCGACAGCAGGGCGAAGAGCCAGATGTTGCGCTTGCGGCCCAGCTTGTCGGTGAGGTAGCCGCCGGTGAGGTAACCGATGAAGGCGCCCGATATCAGGAACGTCAGATAGCCGCCGGTGCCGACGACGGACAGCTCGCGCTCGGACTTCAGATACGTCGGCACCCAGGTGGCCAGCGTGTAGTAGCCCCCCTGGACACCAGTGGAGAGCAGCACCGCGAAGATCGTCGTACGCAGCAGCCCGGGCTTGAAGATCGCCGTGAAGGAACCCTTGTCCGCGCTCTGCTCACGAGCGGCGGCGGCCTCGGGAGCGTCCTGCACACTGCGCCGCAGCCAGATGACGAGCAGCGCCGGCAGCGCCCCGGTCCAGAACATGATGCGCCAGGCCAGGTCGTCGCCGGCCACCGAGAAGACCAGCGTGTAGACGATCACGGCGAGGCCCCAGCCCACGGCCCAGGAGCTCTGGATCGCGCCGAGCGTGCGGCCCCGGTTCTTGGCGCTCGCGTACTCGGCGACGAGGATCGCGCCGACCGCCCACTCACCGCCGAAACCGAGGCCCTGGAGGGCGCGGAAGACCAGCAGCGTCTCGTAGTTGGGCGCGAAACCGCAGGCGACGGTGAAGACCGCGTACGTGATCACCGTGATCATCAGCGCCTTCACCCGGCCGATGCGGTCCGCGAGGACGCCGGCGAGGGCGCCGCCGATCGCGGAGACCACCAGCGTGACCGTGGTGAAGAGACCGGTCTGGCCGCTGTTCAGGCCGAAGTAGGCGGACAGCGCGACCATGCTCAGCGGCAGCGTGAAGTAGTCGTACGAGTCGAGGGCGTAGCCGCCGAAGGCGCCGGCGAACGCGCGGCGGCCACGCGGACCGAGGGCGCGCAGCCAGCCGAACGCCCCGTCGTCGGCGGTGCGTTCCGCCGCGTCGGGGCGTGTCTCGTCGGTCAGGGCCTGCGGTGGAGGGGTCGTGCTCATGGGCACCTCGCAGAGGGAGGACGGGGGGTGCTTCGGGGTGAGCCGTGCCGTGCGGAAGCGGTCGGCGCCGTGTGGGGGAGGCGACGCCGTGCGTAGCACCGTAGGGGATTGTTCAACGATCCCTCAATACCCATGTTGGTTCTTCTTGTGATCTGCGATTGAATTCCGGCATGGCAGAGCAGCTGAAGGACCTCGCCGACGACCGGGCTCTCCTGGGGCGCACCAGCACCGCCGAACGGGTCTCGGACATCCTCAGGAGCCGGATCGCCGAGGGCTACTTCCCGCCCGGGACGCGCCTGTCGGAGGACAGCATCGGCGGCGCGCTCGGCGTCTCCCGCAACACGCTGCGCGAGGCGTTCCGCCTGCTCACACACGAACGCCTGCTCGTCCACGAGCTGAACCGGGGCGTCTTCGTCCGGGTCCTGACCGTGGAGGACGTCGAGGACATCTACCGCACCCGCCGGCTCGTCGAGTGCGCCGTCGTCCGCGGCCTCGGCGAGCCGCCGTACGCCCTCGACGGGCTCGCCGGTGCCGTCGCCGAGGGGCGGCGGGCGGCTCGGGAAGGTGACTGGAAGGCAGTGGGTACGGCCAACATCCACTTCCACCGGGAGCTGGTCGCCCTCGCCGTGAGCGAGCGCACCGACGAGTTGATGCGGAGCGTCTTCGCCGAACTGCGTCTCGCGTTCCATGTGGTGGACGAGCCGCAGCGGCTGCACGAACCGTACATCGCACGAAATATCGCGATTCTTGAGGCTCTTCAGGCCGGGGAGCGCGGCAAGGCCGAGCGTCTGCTCGCCGGCTACCTCGACGACTCGCTGGAGCGGGTCGTGGAGGTCTACCGGCGGCGGGTCGGCGAGGACGGCTGACGGGACCGCCGAGGGGGCGTACCCGCGTCGTTTGGGTGGTTGTCAGACCCAGGACCTAGTCTGTGCACCGTGACTTCGCCTGCATCGACGGACAGCGTTCCGCCCCAGCTCAGCGCGGGGCCGCGCCCCGCGCCGGGGCCGGCCGCCGACGAGGGCCTGGCGCGGCGCCTGCGCGCGCTCGCCTGCACCGCGCCGCTGCACGACCTGGATGCGCGCAAGTCCAACCTCGCGGGTGAGTACTCGGTGTACGGCATGGCGGAGGTCGCGCTCGCGGCCATCGACCTGGTCACCCTGAACATGGACTTCGACACGGGCGCGGACCATGACCAGATCGTCGCCCGCCTCATCCCGCGCATCGCCGCGCAGGCGTCGCGGCGGCCCGCCGCCGAGCACGAGCGGGTGGCCCGCTGGGTCCTGGAGAACCTGATCAACGTCGGCAGCGTCGACCGCGGCTTCCGCGCGGTGTACGGCACGTTCGGGGCGGACGGCACATATGTGCGCCGTGACTACGACTTCAAGCTGATCGAGGAGGTGCCGGGCCCCGGCGGCACGGTCTATCTCCGTACGACGGACGAGGCGGTCAACGTCCTCGTCGGCGCCCTCGACACCGACGTCACCAGCGCGCAGATCGCCGCCGAGGTCAAGCTGGAGGTGCTGATCAGCCGCGGCCGGCTCGCCGACGCCCAGCTCGCGGCCGAACAGGCCCGCTACCGCACCGTGCAGTACTCGGAGACCCTGCGCAGGGCCCTCGACGCGACCCGGCGCAATGTGCGCGCGGTGGACTGGCTGACCACCGTGCCCGACATGATCGCCGAGGCCCTGGAGCACGTCGCCGACCGCTATCGCCACGAGAACGCGATCCTGACCAACATCCGCAAGTCCCGTGACGAGTCCGAGGACCCTGAGCACAAGCGCCGGGCCGCCGAGCTCGTCGACATCGTCAAGGACTGCATCCGCCGGCACACGCAGTTGCAGTCCCGGCTGCTCGAGGCCGGACCGCTGTTCCGCGCCGAGCAGGACCGGCAGGCCTTCGCCACACCGATGACCACGTCGGGGATCGACCTCTACGGCCATCTCGTCGCCCCCGTCCTGCCGCTGTCGCTCGAGCGGGCCGTCCGCGTCACGGACGCCTTCTTCGCCCGCGGTACCGGGCTGCGCACGCCGGTGTCCGTCCGGGTCGGGGACCTCGTCGACATACTCCTGACGCCGCCGGTGGAGCGGGAGCATCTGGGCGCGGAGATGCCCGAGCCGGATGTCATCGCCACGCCCGACGACAGCCGGTTCAGCGAGGAGCAGATGGCGGCCGCGCAGGAGCTGCTCGACCTGCCGGCCGACGCGCCGCGCCGGCTGTCCGGGCTGCTCGCCGAGGCCCGCCGGCAGGATCCCGAACTGCCGTACCTGGTGGCCCTGCTGGCGGTGCACGCGGCCAGTCCGCCGGTCGGTACGGCTTATCGGCAGGGCGAGCAGAAGCTGCTCTTCGCCGTGGACGACGGAGCCGAGCTCGATGATCCGGAGTTCGGCGGGGCGGACCTGATCGTCGGGACGGCGCTGCTGGACGCGGCGGGGATGGCTGCGGATCGGACCGAAGCGGCATGAGCGAGTACCAGCGGCATGAGCGAGTACCAGCGGTATGAGTGTGTACCAGCGCCATGAGTGAGTACCAGAGGAACAAGGAGCCCCGACCGTGAGCGAGCACGTCGAGTGGAGTGAGCCGGAGGGACCGGCGCCGACGGCCACCGCCGCCGTCACCCCCGCCGACGCCGCCGACGCGGCGCGGCTCGTGTCCTTCGGGCTGCAGCCCAAGCTGCAG
>NZ_JBHUQX010000151.1:0-20008 GCF_042674225.1 Streptomyces sp. NPDC056948 | reverse complement strand
ATCCTGCCGTCCGTCATCGGGACCTCTCCGACGCCAGGGCACGCCCGGCGTCCGCATAGAAACTGATCTTCCGGTCGAGCACGGCGAGCGTGCCGCGGAGCTCGTCGATCCTGGCCAGGACGTCCTCGCGGGTCGTCTTGAGCAGCTCGAAGCGCTCGCCGTAGGTGTGGTCGCCCTCGCGCACCAGTTCCGCGTACCTGACCATGTCGGCGACCGGCATGCCCGTCAGGCGCAGCTTGCCGACGAGGTCGAGCCAGTCGAGGTCGCGGTTGGTGTAGCGGCGCTGGCCGGTGTGGGACCGGTCGATGTGCGGCATCAGGCCGATGCGCTCGTACCAGCGCAGGGTGTGCGCGGTCAGGCCGGTGAAGGCGACGACCTCGCTGATCGTGTACCTGTCCTCGCCGTCCGGGCGCCGGTCGTACTGCGGAGGGCCGGCGCAGGTGTCGGTCCTGGTCCCCGTGGTTTCCATCACCGTCATGGCCCCAACGCTAGAACCTTGGAGTGCACTCCAAGCAAGCGCGGACGGTAAGAAATGGGCAGGACGTTTCTTGATCCGTCTGGTTAGCGTACGGAATCATGAGTTCTGTACGTCGCGCCCTGCCCGTGGACGCCGAGGAAGTCCTGCGGCTGCGCCAAATCATGATCGACTCGCTGTTCGCCAGCGACCCGTCCACCCGCTGGCACGGGGAGTCCCTCCCCACCCTGAAGGCCGAACTGGGCGAATCGGACGGGGACTTCGTGGCGTTCGTCGTGGACCACCCGGAGCGGCCCGGGGCGCTGGCGGCGCTGGTGGCCGGGACGATCGACTACCGCATCGGGAAGCCGGGCGACCCGCAGGGCAAGGTGGGCTTCGTGTTCAGCGTCGCCACCGACCCGACCGCCCGGCGCCGCGGGTACGCACGCGCCTGCATGCAGACCCTGCTGGAGTGGTTCCGCACGCACGGTGCCCGGCGCGTACAGCTCACCACCTCACCGGAGGCCGAGCCGCTGTACGTCTCCCTGGGCTTCCGGCCCAAGCCCGACCCCTTGCTGGAGCTGACGCTGTGAGCGCATAGGCTCGAACGCATGTCGCTGAAGAGCCTCGCGTTGATCGAGAACTGGCCGGTTCCCACCGCTGCGGCGGGTGTCGTAGGGGCGGACGGCACCGTCCTCGGCACCCATGGGCCGGCCGGGCAGCGGTTCCCGCTCGCGTCGGTGACCAAGCCGCTCGCGGCGTACGCGGTGCTCGTGGCGTACGAGGAGGGGGCGGTCGAGCTCGACGAGCCCGCCGGTCCGGCCGGGTCGACGGTCCGGCACCTGCTCGCGCACACCTCGGGCCTCGCGTTCGACGAGCACAAGGTCACGGCCCCGCCCGGGGAGCGGCGGCTGTACTCGAACGCCGGTTTCGAGCAGTTGGGCGACCACATCGCGAAGGCGACCGACATTCCCTTCGGGGAGTATCTGCGGCAGGCCGTGCTGGAGCCGCTGGGGATGACCTCGACGGCCCTGGAGGGCTCTCCGGCCAAGGACGGGGTGTCCACGGTCGAGGACCTGCTGCGGTTCGCGGCCGAGGTGCAGGCCCCGCGCCTGCTGGATCCCCGTACGGTCGCCGAGGCGATGACCGTGACCTACCCGGGCACCAAGGGCGTCCTGCCGGGCTACGGCCACCAGAACCCCAACGACTGGGGGCTCGGCTTCGAGATCCGCGACTCCAAGTCGCCGCACTGGACGGGGTCCTCGTCCTCACCGCGCACGTTCGGGCATTTCGGGCAATCCGGTACGTTCCTGTGGATCGACCCCGAAGCGCGTGCCGCGTGCGTCGCGCTGACGGACCGTGCGTTCGGGCCGTGGGCGGTCGAGGCATGGCCGGCGTTCACGGACGCGGTGCTCGCGGAGCTCTAGGCCCTAGGGCCTAGGACATCTCCCAGATCAGCAACTCGGCGTCGGTCACGCCCTCCGCCTCCAGGGCCTTGGGGTCCGTGATGCGGGCCGCGTCGCCCGCGCCCAGTTCCTCGCCGTCGAGGCGTACGTCACCCCGTACGACATGCACGTACGCGTGCGCCCCGTCCGGCACCGCCGTCCGCTCCCCCGCCGCGAGGCGCCTCACGTGCAGCATCGCGCCGGCCTCCGGGACGGCGTAGGGCGTCGAGTCGGCGATGCCGTGGACGACCTCGTAGTACGGGTCGCCGCCGGGCCGGAGCGGGGCCAGCCACATCTGCACGAAGGTCAGCGGGCCGGGGCCGTCGTTGCGCTCCACGTGACGTACCCCACCCGCCGAGCTGAGCCGCTGCACGTCCCCGTGGCGCACCACCGACTCGTGCCCGGTGGAGTCCCGGTGCGTCAGCTCGCCCTCCACGACCCAGGTCACGATCTCGGTGTGGCTGTGCGGATGCTCGTCGAAGCCGGACCCCGGCGCCAACCGCTCCTCGTTGCACGCGATCACCGCGCCGAAGCGAAGGTTGTCCGGGTCGTAGTGGGGCCCGAAGGAGAAGGCGTGCCAGGTCTCGATCCCCGCGGCCGGTTCCCCACCGCGGTAGCGCTCGTGAGCGCGCCGTACGTCCATCACGGAGACCACCGTAGGCCCTGCCCGGCGGGTCAGGTCACAGTGAAGACGCAGCGGCCGATCGACGCAGGTGAGCGGGGTCTGGCGCGTCCAGCTGCAAGGCGGAGGAGGGAGTCGACGCGATGGGGGCCCCTCCCGCGCGAGCGAAGCCGAGCGTGGGGGAGTCGGGGACTGACGACAACGCGGCAGATGGGCGTGCCAGACCCCGCGTCTGCGACCTGACCCGCCGGGTAGGGCCTGACCCGCCGACGCACCTTCCCGTCCGGATAAGGCAGTCTTGTCCCCGTGCCCGAACCCGAAACCAGCAAGAACGCAGCCCCAGCACACGACGTCCACGCGCATGCCGCGACGCTGAAGCGTCTGGTGGAGTCGTCCGGATCGCTCGCCGCGCAGGCCATCGCGCGGATGGACGAGACGCTGCCCTGGTACCGGGCCATGCCCCCGGAGAACCGTTCCTGGATCGGTCTGGTCGCGCAGGCGGGTATCGCCGCCTTCACCGAATGGTTCCGGCATCCGGACGCCCCGCAGGCCATCTCCACCGACGTGTTCGGAACCGCGCCGCGCGAGCTGACCCGGGCGATCACGCTGCGCCAGACCGTGGAGATGGTGCGCACCACGATCGAGGTCATGGAGAGCGCGATCGACGAGGTCGCGGCCCCCGGCGACGAGAGGGTGCTGCGCGAGGCGCTGCTCGTCTACGCCCGGGAGATCGCCTTCGCGACGGCCCAGGTATACGCGCAGGCCGCCGAGGCACGCGGTGCCTGGGACGCCCGGCTGGAGTCCCTGGTCGTGAACGCCGTGCTCAGCGGCGAGGCCGACGAGGGCGCCGTGTCCCGCGCCGCCGCCCTCGGCTGGAACTCGCCCGAACACGTGTGCGTGGTGCTCGGCACCGCACCCGACGGCGACTCCGAACTGACCGTCGAGGCCATCCGGCGTGCCGCCCGGCACGCCAAGCTCCAGGTGCTGACCGGCGTGCTCGGGGACCGGCTCGTCGTCATCGCGGGCGGCAGCGACAACCCGCTGGCCGTCGCCAAGTCGCTCATCGGCCCGTACGCGGCCGGCCCGGTCGTGGCGGGCCCGGTGGTGCCGGACCTGCTGGCCGCGACCCGGTCCGCGCAGGCCGCGGCGGCGGGGCTGAAAGCGGGTTCTGCCTGGCAGGACGCCCCGCGCCCGGTCCTGGCCGACGACCTGCTCCCGGAGCGCGCGATCGCCGGTGACCCCTCGGCCCGTGACCAACTGGTGGAGGAGATCTACAGACCACTGGAGGAGGCCGGGGCCGCGCTCCTGGAGACCCTCAGTGTCTATCTCGAACAGGCGAGCAGTCTCGAAGGCGCCGCCCGCATGTTGTTCGTCCATCCCAACACCGTCCGCTACCGGCTTCGACGTGTGACTGACGTCACCGGTTGGTCACCCTCCGATGTACGCTCTGCCTTCACGCTGCGGATCGCTCTGATCCTGGGGCGTCTGGTCGATGGAGATCTCCAGCCCTAAGGTTTTGTCGGAGCCCGACAAAACCCCCTCGTGTTCTTCGTCCCTGTCCCCACGGGCGGCCGTGCCCGTCCCCAAGAGAGAGTGTGAGAGTGCTCGTACTCGTCGCTCCCGGCCAGGGCGCCCAGACGCCCGGCTTCCTGTCAGCATGGCTCGACTTCCCCGGTGTCCGCGGTGCCCTCGAGGCATGGTCCGACGCCGTGGGGCTCGACCTGATCCGCTACGGCACCGAGGCAGACGCGGAGGAGATCCGCGACACCGCGGTGGCGCAGCCGCTGCTGGTCGCCGCCGGGCTGGCGTCCGCGTACACACTGTTCGACGACCCGGCCGAGCTGCCGCGCAAGGTCGGCGCCATCGCCGGGCACAGCGTCGGCGAGTTCACCGCCGCCTCGCTCGCCGGTGTGCTCCCGCACGAGGAGGCCGTCCGCCTCGTCCGCACCCGTGGGCTCGCCATGGCCGAGGCCGCCGCCGTCACCGAGACCGGCATGGCGGCCCTTCTCGGCGGTGACCCGGAAGTGACGGTTCCGCACCTGGAGAAGCTGGGCCTGACCCCGGCGAACATCAACGGCGCGGGCCAGATCGTCGCGGCCGGTACCAAGGAGCAGCTCGCCGCACTGGAGGCGGACAAGCCCGAGGGCGTGCGCAAGGTCGTCGCGCTGAAGGTCGCCGGCGCCTTCCACACGCACCACATGGCCCCCGCGGTCGACACGCTGGCGAAGGCCGCCGAGGCCCTGACGCCCGGCGACCCGCAGGTCACCTACGTCTCGAACAAGGACGGGCGGTCCGTCGCCGCCGGCACCGAGGTGCTGGACCGTCTGGTCGGTCAGGTCGCCAACCCGGTCCGCTGGGACCTGTGCATGGAGACCTTCAAGGAGCTCGGCGTCACGGCCCTGATCGAGGTGTGCCCCGGCGGCACCCTCACGGGCCTCGCCAAGCGTGCTCTGCCCGGTGTGAAGACGCTGGCCCTGAAGTCCCCCGCCGACCTCGACGCAGCTCGCGAGCTCATCGCCGAGCACGCCTGACCGCCGCCCCCAAGGAGCCGTCCGCATGGCGAAGATCAAGCCCAGCAAGGGCGCCCCGTACGCGCGCATCCTCGGCGTCGGCGGGTACCGCCCGACCCGGGTCGTGCCGAACGAGGTGATCCTCGAGACGATCGACTCGTCCGACGAGTGGATCCGCTCGCGCTCCGGCATCGAGACCCGGCACTGGGCGAACGACGAGGAGACCGTCGCCGCGATGTCGGTCGAGGCGTCCGGCAAGGCGATCGCCGACGCCGGGATCTCCGCCGAGCAGATCGGCGGCGTGATCGTCTCGACCGTCTCGCACTTCAAGCAGACCCCGGCCGTCGCCACCGAGATCGCCGACAAGCTCGGCACGAACAAGGCCGCCGCCTTCGACATCTCGGCCGGCTGCGCGGGCTTCGGCTACGGCCTCACGCTCGCCAAGGGCATGATCGTCGAGGGCTCCGCCGAGTACGTCCTGGTGATCGGCGTGGAGCGGCTGAGCGACCTGACCGACCTGGAGGACCGGGCGACGGCCTTCCTGTTCGGCGACGGCGCCGGCGCGGTCGTCGTGGGCCCGGCCCAGGAGCCCGCCATCGGCCCCACGGTCTGGGGCTCCGAGGGCGACAAGTCCGAGACGATCAAGCAGACCGTGCCGTGGACGGACTACCGTTCCGGCGAGGTCGCCAAGTTCCCCGCCATCACGCAGGAGGGCCAGGCGGTGTTCCGCTGGGCCGTGTTCGAGATGGCGAAGGTCGCCAAGGAGGCGCTGGACGCCGCCGGCATCTCCACGGAGGACCTGGACGTCTTCATTCCGCACCAGGCCAACGAGCGGATCATCGACTCGATGGTGAAGACACTCAAGCTGCCGGAGTCCGTCACGGTCGCACGTGACGTACGCACCACCGGCAACACCTCGGCCGCCTCGATCCCGCTCGCGATGGAGCGGCTCCTGGCGACCGGTGAGGCGAAGAGCGGCGACACCGCGCTCGTCATCGGCTTCGGGGCGGGTCTCGTCTACGCCGCGACTGTCGTTACCCTCCCCTAGGCACTCCGTGCCGGATCACGCGATCCGGCGCGGGAGGAAACACCTGCCACACCCTCTGGATATCTACGAAGGAGCGCCAACATGGCCGCCACTCAGGAAGAGATCGTCGCCGGTCTCGCCGAGATCGTGAACGAGATCGCCGGCATCCCGGTTGAGGACGTCCAGCTGGACAAGTCCTTCACCGACGACCTGGACGTCGACTCGCTGTCCATGGTCGAGGTCGTCGTCGCCGCCGAAGAGCGCTTCGACGTCAAGATCCCGGACGAGGACGTCAAGAACCTCAAGACCGTCGGCGACGCGACCGACTACATCCTCAAGCACCAGGGCTGATCGTCCGAACAGGCCCTGGGCCGACTGCCCCGCCACCCGGCGGTGGCGCCGCTTAATCCTCGTATCCGTTGGAGAAAGAATTCCCGTGAGCCCGACCAATCGCACCGTGGTCGTCACCGGTATCGGCGCAACCACACCGCTGGGTGGCGACGCAGCCTCTACCTGGGAGGGCCTGATCGCCGGACGTTCCGGCGTCAAGCCCCTGGAGCAGGAGTGGGCCGCCGAGCAGGCGGTCCGTATCGCGGCCCCGGTGGCCGTGGAGCCGACCGAGGTCATCCCCCGGCCGCAGGCCCGCCGCCTGGACCGCTCGGCGCAGTTCGCGCTGATCGCGGCCAAGGAGGCCTGGGCCGACGCCGGGTTCGAAGCGAGCGCCGACGAGGACCCGAACGTCGACCCGGACCGGCTCGGCGCGGTCATCGCCTCCGGCATCGGCGGCGTGACGACTCTGCTCGACCAGTACGACGTGCTGAAGGAGAAGGGCGTTCGCCGCGTCTCCCCGCACACCGTGCCCATGCTGATGCCCAACAGCCCGTCGGCCAACGTGGGGTTGGCCGTGGGTGCCCGGGCGGGCGTGCACACGCCGGTCTCCGCCTGCGCCTCGGGCGCCGAGGCCATCGGCTACGCCATCGAGATGATCCGCACGGGCCGCGCCGACGTCGTCGTCGCGGGTGGCACGGAGGCGGCGATCCATCCGCTGCCGATCGCCGCGTTCGGCAACATGATGGCGATGTCCAAGAACAACGACGACCCGCAGGGCGCGTCGCGTCCCTACGACGTGGCCCGCGACGGCTTCGTCCTCGGTGAGGGCGCCGGTGTCGTCGTCCTGGAGTCCGCCGAGCACGCCGCGAAGCGCGGTGCCCGGGTGTACGCCGAAGCGGTCGGCCAGGGCATCTCGGCCGACGCCCACGACATCGTGCAGCCGGAGCCGGAGGGGCGGGGCATCTCGCAGGCCCTGCAGAACCTGCTGGAGCGCAACGAGCTGGACCCGGCGGAGATCGTGCACGTCAACGCGCATGCCACGTCGACGCCGGCCGGTGACATCGCCGAGTTGAAGGCGCTGCGGAAGGTGTTCGGTGACGACGCCGACCACTTCGCGGTGTCCGCGACGAAGTCGATGACCGGGCATCTGCTCGGTGGCGCGGGTGGTGTCGAGACGGTGGCGACGGTGCTCGCGCTGTACCACCGGGTGGCTCCGCCGACCATCAACGTCGAGAACCTGGACCCGGAGGCCGAGGCGAACGCCGACGTCGTCCGTGGCGAGGCTCGGAAACTGCCGGTGGATGGGCGTATCGCCGCGCTGAACGACTCGTTCGGGTTCGGTGGGCACAATGTTGTGCTGGCGTTCCGGACGGTTTGATCGCTGAGCGTTGAATGGCCCGAGCTCCCTGGGTGGGGGGTTCGGGCCATTCGCCGTTTCGGTGAGGTGGTGTGCCGGGTGCGGCGCGGTGGGGGTTGTTCGCGCAGTTCCCCGCGCCCCTAACTACTCACACCACCTGGTGGAGCCAGCGGACCGGGGCGCCTTCGCCTGCGTAGCGGAAGGGTTCCAACTCGTCGTCCCAGGGCTTGCCCAGGAGTTTGTTGAGTTCGGCCGCCAGGTCGGTCTCACCCCGCTGGGAGCGTTGCAGGGCCGCGCGCAGGCGGTCCTCGGGGATGAGGATGTCGCCGTGGATGCCGGTGACGGCGTGGAAGATGCCCAGGTCGGGGGTGCAGCTGTAGCGCTCGCCCTCGGCGTTGGCGCAGGGCTCGGCCGTCACCTCGAAGCGCAGCAGCTGCCAGCCCCGCAGGGCCGACGCCAGCTTCGACGCCGTGCCCGCCTGGCCCTGCCAGGAGAACTCCGAGCGCCAGGTGCCCGGCGCGGCAGGCTGGCGGATCCAGTCCAGGCTGACGCGTGTGCCGAGCACCCCGGCGATGGCCCACTCGACGTGCGGGCACAGCGCGCGCGGCGCGGAGTGCATGTACAGAACCCCACGTGTCGTCACCGGAACCTCCGGGCAGAGCGGACCATCTTTGAACGGGCGGAACGGCTGTGACCGGGCGGGTCACGTTGATGGCGAGGCTACCGTGCGGTGACGCAAGGAGTGTGACGTACGGTCGGTCCCGGTGCCGGGAAACGCCCACCATTCACCCAGGGGGACGCTTGTACGGGTGTGAGCCGTTGCACCTGATCGGTCGGGAACCCTCGTGCGTTGTTAATGGTTGGGGAGACAGCCACGGCGCGGCGAGGGGATGGAACAGGCATGCGGAAGCGAAGCCACCGCTCACGGGTCGTTGTCGCCGTGGCCGTGGCGACTGCCCTGGGTATCGCCGGATGTGATGCCGTGGGAGGCAACTCCCCCGCCCCGTCCGCCAGCGCCGAGCCGTCGCCCAGGCCCACTCCCCTGTGGGACCGCAGCCCGAGTTCCGTCGCGGCCGTCGGTGACTCCATCACGCGGGGTTTCGACGCCTGTGACGTGCTGCAGGACTGTCCTGAGGCGTCCTGGGCGACCGGCGCCAGCCCCGAGGTGGACTCTCTCGCCGTCCGGCTGCTGGGGCGGGCCGAGGCCGCCGAGCGAAGCTGGAACTACGCCGTGACCGGGGCCCGGATGGCCGATCTGCCCGGGCAGATGACCCAGGCGGTGCGGCGGAAACCGCAGCTCGTGACGGTGATGGCCGGGGCGAACGACGCCTGCCGGGCCTCTACGGCGGCGATGACCCCGGTCTCCGGTTTCCGCAGCGACTTCGAGGACGCGCTGCGCACCCTGCGCGAGGCCGTGCCCAAGGCACAGGTGTTCGTGGCGAGCGTGCCGAACCTGAAGCGGCTGTGGTCGCAGGGCCGCAACAGCCCGTTGGGCAAGCAGGTGTGGCAACTGGGCATCTGCCCGTCGATGCTGGGCGACGCGGACGCCCTGGACTCGGCGGCGACCCTGCGGCGGGACACGGTGCAGAAGCGTGTGGAGGACTACAACAAGGTCTTGAAGGAGGTCTGCGCCGAGGACAAGCGGTGCCGGTACGACGGGGGCGCCGTGTACGACTACCGCTTCGGCACGGCTCAGTTGAGCCGCTGGGACTACTTCCACCCCAGCGTGAACGGACAGGCCCGGTTGGCGGAGATCGCGTACCGCACCGTCACGGCACAGGGCCGCTGACCTAGGCCCTGCCCTAGAGTTCCGCACATGAACGAACTCTTCGGCACACTTTCCGACGGCACGTCGGTGTACCGCTGGACCCTGGAGCGGGCGGGCGTACGGGTGCGGGTGCTGTCGTACGGCGGGATCGTGCAGTCCGTCGAGGTGCCGGACCGGGAGGGCCGGGCCGGGGATGTGGTGCTGGGGTTCCCGGATCTCGAGGGCTATCTCGCCCACCCCGGGCCCTATCTCGGGGCCCTGGTCGGGCGGTACGCCAACCGGATCGCCGGCGGCCGTTTCCCGTTGGACGGGCGGACGTACGCTCTGGAACCGAACAACGGGCCGAACTCGCTGCACGGTGGAGCGCACGGCTTCGACAAGCGGGTGTGGGACGCGGCCCCCGTCGCGCACGGTGTGCGGCTCACCCGGGTCAGTCCGCACGGCGAAGAGGGGTTCCCGGGGCGGCTGGAGGTCTCGGCGACGTACACGCTCCTGGAGGGCGGCGCGCTGCGGATCGCCTACGAGGCCGTCACGGACGCGCCGACCGTGGTGAATCTGACGAACCACAGCTACTTCAACCTGGGCGGTTCCGGCGACGCGGGCGGCCATGAACTGCGGCTGGCCGCCTCCCGTTACACGCCGGTCGACGAGGACCTGATCCCGGCCGGCGGCCTGGAGGAGGTGACCGGCACGCGCTTCGACTTCCGCGAGGCCCGCAAGGTCGGCTCCGGCTACGACCACAACTTCGTGCTCGACAAGGGCGTGGCGGACGTCCCGGTGGAGGTGGCCGAGCTGCACGACCCGGCGTCCGGGCGGGTGCTGACGGTGGCCACGACCGAGCCCGGACTCCAGCTCTACACCGCCGACCACCTGGGCGAGCCCTTCGCGCCGGGCGACGGCATCGCGCTGGAGACCCAGCACTTCCCCGACTCCCCGAACCGGCCGGACTTCCCGACCACGGTGCTGCGGCCGGGCGAGGTGTTCCGCTCGGAGACGGTGTACGGGTTCGGCACCCGCTGAGTCGCGGGCCCGGAAACCCACGAGCCCCGGTCCAGGGGTCAGGTCCCGGACCGGGGCTGCTCAGTGGGGAACTTGTCCCGGTCAGACGTTAATCGTCGCGGTGATCCTGCGGTCGGTGATCGAGCGCGCCACCTGGATCTCGTACGAACCCTTCACAAACGACCACGAGGCGTTCGTCTCGTCCCAGCTCTCGAAGGCGCGGCGCGGCAGTTCGACGGTCGCCTCGGCGGTCTCGCCGGGTGCGGCCTCGACGCTCGCGAAGCCGGCCAGCCAGCGCGCCGGGCGGGTGGGGTCGGGCTCGCTCGGGGCGAGGTAGAGCTGGACGACCTCGCGGCCCGGGCGGTCGCCGGTGTTGCGGAGGCGGACCTTCGCGGTGGTCCCTTCGGCGCTCCCGGCGACCTCGACCGACTCATAGGTCCAGTCGGTGTAGCCGAGGCCGTGTCCGAAGGGGTAGGCGGGGGTGCGGCCCTGCTGCTCCCAGGCGCGGTAGCCGATGAAGACGCCCTCGTCGTAGGAGAGTTCGCCGTCCTCCGGGACGACCTGGGTGACCGGGGCGTCGGTCAGGGAGCCCCAGGTGGTAGGCAGGCGGCCGCCGGGCTCCTGGGCGCCGGTGAGCACGTCCGCGAGGGCCGCGCCGCCCTCCTGGCCGGGGAACCAGCTCAGGAGCACGGCGGCGACGTCGTCGCGCCACGGCAGTTCCACCGGGGAGCCGGAGTTGACCACCACGACGGTGTTCGGGTTGGCGGCGGCGACGGCGCGGACCAGGTCGTCCTGGCGGCCGGGCAGGCGCAGGTCGGTGCGGTCGAAGCCCTCGGACTCGACGCGGTCGGTGGTGGCGACCACGACGACGGCCGTGTCGGCGGCGCGGGCGGCAGCGGCGGCCTCGGCGATCAGCTCGTCGGGGTCGCGCTGCGGGTCCTGGTGGGCGAGGGTGAAGCCGATGACCCGCATGGGGTGGCCGTCGGGCGGCGGGACGGTGTAGGTGAGGGAGACCTCGACCGGTTCGCCCGCGGTGAGTTCGACGCGGGCGTGGGGCACCGGGGCGCCGAAGAAGGCGGCGAAGGGGTCGCCGTCCTCGGCGGGGCGCTGGACGTCGTCGAAGTACGTGGTGCCCGCGACGGTCAGCCTGAAGAGCCCGAGGCCCTTGAAGCCGAAGGTGTGCGTGCCGGTCTCGCGCGGGGTGAAGGTGCCGGTGAGTTCGACGCTGTGCAGGGTGTCGTGGGTGACGCCGTCGGGCAGGTCGTCGCCCATCCACTGGATGTGGCCGCTGGGGGCCGAGCGGGTGCCGAGGATGTGGTCCGCGCTGTCGCGGCAGACCGTGCGCAGCTCGAAGCCCGGGTCGGCGACGGGGAGTTCGGTGTTCGGGTCGGCGCCGAGGGCGTAGGTGAGGCTGCCGTCGGGGAGGGCGGCGGTGAGGCCCTCGAGCGGGGAGACGGTCCGGGCGGGGAAGACCGTGGCGGAGCCGCCGCCGAGGACGCGGGCGTCGCGGGCGGCGGCGCCGATCAGCGCGACCCGGCCGGGCTTCAGCGGCAGCGCGCCCCTCTCGTTGCCGACGAGGACGAAGGAGCGGCGGGCGATCTCGCGGGCGAGCGCCTCGCCGTCGACGGTCGCGGGCGGTTCGGTGACGACCGGCTCGGCGCCGTCCAGGATGCCGACCCGGGCGGCGAGGCGCAGGACGCGGCGGACGGCCTCGTCGACCTGCGCCTCGTCGGCCTCGCCGTCCCGGACTGCCTGCGCGAGGGCCTCGCCGTAGACGGTCCGCGGGCCGGGCATCGCGATGTCCAGGCCGCCGGCGAGGGCGCCGGTGGTGGAGCGGGCGGCCGTCCAGTCGGAGACGTTGATCCCGTCGAAGCCCCATTCGCCGCGCAGGACCTCGTTGACCAGGTGGTGGTGCTCGGTCATCGTCGTGCCGTTGACCGTGTTGTAGGCGGTCATGATGCCCCAGGGGCGGGCGTTCTCGACGATCGCCTCGAAGGGGGCCAGGTACAGCTCGCGCAGGGCGCGTTCGCTCACGAGGTTGTTCACCGTGAGGCGGTCGGTCTCGGCGTCGTTGGCGACGAAGTGCTTGACGGTGGTGCCGACACCGCCGGACTGGACGCCCCGCACGTACTCGGTGCCGATCCGGCCGGTGAGGTACGGGTCCTCGCTGTAGGCCTCGAAGTGGCGGCCGCCGAGCGGGGAGCGGTGCAGGTTGACCGTGGGGGCGAGCAGGACGTGGACGCCCTTGCGGCGGGCCTCCTGGGCCAGCAGCACGCCTGCCCGGCGGGCGAGTCCGGGGTCCCAGGTGGCGGCGAGGGCGGTCGGTGAGGGCAGGGCGACGGAGGGGTCGTCGGCGCTCCACTGCACCCCGCGGACGCCGATCGGGCCGTCGGACATGACCAGCGAGGCCAGGCCGGCCTGCGGCAGCGCGGGCAGGCTCCAGATGTCCTGGCCGGCCAGGAGCCGTGCCTTGGCGTCCAGGTCGAGCTTGCCGAGGGCCGCCTCGACCGCCGCCTCACGCCGTACTTCCGCTGTCTCCGTCACGTCGGCACCTCCACGTCGAAAGCCGCTGGATGCCGACATCGTGCCCGCGTTACCTGTAATGCGGTAGGTTTTGTTATATTCTCGAAACAATCGGTCGTTCGTCATGTCGTACGGTGACGCCATGACGGCCAGGGCGAGAAGCGAGGAACGGCGCGCGGAGATCGTGCGGGCCACGCTGGAGGTGATCGCCGAGCGCGGCTACCGGGGAGCGAGCCTGACGTCGGTCGCCGAGCGGGTGGGGCTCACCCAGCAGGGGCTGCTGCACCACTTCCCGACGAAGGAGGCACTGCTGGTCGCGGTGCTCCAGGATCGGGACCGCTGGGACGCGATGCCCGCCGGGCGGCTGCGGCTGGACCTGCTGGCCTCGCTGGTCGAGTACAACGCGATGCGGCCCGCCATCATCCAGACCTTCTCGGCGCTGCTCGGCGAGAGCGTCACGGAGGACCATCCGGCCCGCGGGTACTTCACGGAGCGCTACGTCGGGGTCCGCGCCGGCATGGCCGAGGTGCTGCGCGCCGAGTACGGCGACCGCCTGCCGAGCGGTCTCACCCCCGAGCGGGCCGCGCCGCTTCTCGTGGCGATCCTGGACGGCCTGCAGTACCAGTGGCTGCTGGACCCGGAGTCGGTGGACATGCCGTCGGCGTTCCGGGACTTCCTGACGCTGCTGGGCGAGAGCGGCGACTGAACACCCATGGCGTAGATCACTCCTGTCACGCGATACTGCGGCCGTCCGGCACCACGCCACCGCAGCACCCCCCACCGTGACGGAAGGCCTGAACCTCCTTGAACTCCATACGCGTTCGCCTCGGCGTCCTCGGTCTCGCCCTGCTGACCGGCCTCACCACCCCCACGACCGCGAGCGCCGCAGAGACGGCCCCCGCTCCCACCGTCGAGGAGCAGCGGCTCGGTAAAGCGGTCCCGCAGGAGATCCTGCGCCGCTCCGGGTTCGACACGGTGGCCCCGCGGTTGGCCCGGGCGCTCGAGACGGCCCGTTCCTACGGGGAGGCCCGCCGGGCTGTCGCGCAGGAGGGTGCGCAGCTATGGCGGCGGGCCGTGGACCGGGCGCAGGGGCGTGGACCCGCTGGCGGGGACCTCAGCCGGGACGACGACCGGCCGCTGTACTGGGCCCGCCTCGGCATGACGCATGAAGTGCGCACCTGGGAGCCGGAGTTCGGCCTGACGGGTGGACAGCGGACCGCGCTGCTCGACGAACTGGAGCTCACCTCGCGCGGCCAGACGGCCATCGGCTACCCGCACGGCAAGAACCTGAAGCGGATCCTGCTCACTGGCTTCGACCCGTTCACCCTGGACCGGGACATCCGCATCTCCAACCCGTCCGGCGCCACCGCGCTCGCCCTCGACGGCACGGTGATCGAGACGGCGGACGGTCCGGCCCGGATCGAGACGGCCGTGTTCCCGGTGCGCTGGCAGGACTTCACGGACGGGACGGTGGAGCGGACGCTGCGGCCGTATCTGCCGAAGGTCGATCTGTTCACGACCGTGAGCCAGGGCCGGGTCGGGAAGTTCGACATCGAGCGGACCAACGGGGCCTGGCGGGGCGGCTTCGGGGACAACGACAACATCGGCCGCACCGAGACCGTCCCCGTCACCGACCCGGCATCACAGCCGCAGTGGACGACGACCACGCTGCCCTACCGGGCGATCGTCGATGCGCAGACCGGCCGATTCCCCGTGTACGACAACACCAGCGTCACCGAGATCCCGGCGGGCGGCACCGAGCCCGTCGTACGCCCGGACGGGCCGACCCCCGGCTCGACCGCACGGCAGGGCGGCGGCGGGGACTACCTCTCCAACGAGATCGCCTACCGGGCGACGCTGCTGCGGGACCGGCTCGGGCTGCACGACCGGCTGCCGGGCGGGCATGTGCACACGCCCGTGCTCCAGTTCGGCACCGGGAACACCACCGAGGTCACCGACCCGGAGTTCGTGCGGAACCGGCTGGACATCATCGCCCAGGTGAGGGCCATCCTGAAGGCGGCTGCGGAAGAGCGCTGACGTCCCCGTCGCCCTCCTCGGCGGAGCCACCCGCGCGGCCCTCATCGATCTCCTCGCCCAGCAGTTCCCGCGCCATGAGGGTGGCGCCCGCGACCGCGCCCGGCATCAGGAACACCGCGACGACCGGCACCAGGAAGGCCACGGCCAGCGGCGTGCCGAAGCCCCAGACCAGGGTCTTGCGGGAGCGGAGCAGCGTGAGGCGGGTGCGCAGGTCGACTCCCCGGCGCTGGAGGGCGACGGCGGTCAGCTCCTCTGTCAGGAAGAACCCGGTGACGAAGAACCCGAGCACCGGGACGGCCGTCTGGCCGACCACCGGGATGAAACCGCAGGCGAACAGCAGCACACCCCACAGGGCGGCCCGCATCACGATGCGCAGGCTGTCGCGGCCGGAGATCCACAGTTCGCGCCAGAGCGGCAGGCCCGACTCGGGGGCGTGGCCGTCCGGGGACACGTCCCGGTCGACCTTCTCGGAGAGGTTCTCGTAGAAGGGCTGCCCGACCAGCAGTGTCACCGCGGTGAACGTCACGACGGCGAGGAGCAGGGCGAGGGCGAACAGCACGACGGTCAGGAAGCCGCGGAAGAGCCCGAGCCACGGGCTCGACCAGTCGTCGGCGAACGGTGTCGCCCAGGTGACGGCGTCCTCGCCCCACAGCGCCAGCGCGACCAGCGCCGCCGCGTACAGGACCAGGGTGATCAGGCCCGGGACCAGCCCGAAGCCGTACTGCTTGCCGTGCCGGGCCACCCACCGCTGGCCCTTCAGCAGGTACTGGAAGCCCACCCCGAGATCGCGCATGGGCAAACCCTATCGGTGCAGGCGGGAACGGGCCTCGACGGGGCCATCCGGGTCATCGGTGACACCAACGCGCTCTTGTTGCCGTTGAGTCGAACCGGTACACCTCGCCGTACCGATCTCAGGAAGCCCCGGAGGAGGTACACGTGCGCACCACGAGAACCGTTCCTGCGAGACCTGTACTGATCATCGCCCTCAGCCTCGCGACGGCGGGCTTACCCCTGCTCACCCCTCACACCGCCGGCGCGGACCCCAAGCCCGTCACCCGGGAGGGCGCCGCCGTCGACGACCGTGCGGCCCGGGCACCCGCGAGCGCGGCCAGGCGCGCCCTGACCGCCGAGACCGCCACCGGCCCCGCGACCGCCACCCGCGGCTACCCCCGCCGCCAAGTCCTCTCCCCCGACCCGGAGAACCCCGGCGACAAGTCCCTGAAGCTGGGGCTCACCCCGTACCACGCGATCGCCCCGAAGCTGAACGCCCTGCAACGCCTGGGCGACCGCGTCAGTGTGGAGGTGACCGGCCGCTCGGCAGGCGGCCACCGCCTCTTCCTGGTCACCGTCACCGCCCCGGAGAGCACCCGCCAGGCCCGCGCCCAGGAGCGGATGCGCGAACTGATCGAGAACGCGCCCGCGGCCGCCGCGAAGTCCCGCGAGATCAAGCAGACGTACAAAGCCCCGGTCTTCGTCAACAACAACATCCACGGCAACGAGTGGGAGGGCACGGACGCCTCTCTGAAGGTCATCGAGCAGCTCGCGACCGCCGAGGACGCCAGGACCAGGGATCTCCTCGCGCACAGCCGCCTGTACTTCAACATCACGGCCAACCCGGACGGCCGTATCGCCGGCACCCGCGCCAACGCGAACGGCTTCGATCTGAACCGCGACTTCGTCACGGCCTCCCAGCCCGAGAGCCGCGCGATGCGGCAGATCGAGCTGGACAAGCAGCCGGCCGTCCTGCTCGACCTGCACGGCTACGTCAACGGCACGCTCATCGAGCCCACCACTCCCCCGCACGGCGAGAACTACGAGTACGACCTCTTCCTGAAGAACTCCTACGCCAACGCCCTCGGCATGGAGTCCGCCGTCAACGCCCTCGGCTACACGCCCGCGAAGGACGGCGTGGAGCCGGCGCAGATCCCGTTCCGCGACCAGGAGGAGGGCTGGGACGACTGGCCGCCGATCTTCACCCCGCAGTACGCGGCCTTCCACGGCACGGTGGCCGCCCACACGGTGGAGATCCCGCTGGCGGTGAACAACGAGGAGTACGACACACTCCCCGTCCCGGAGCTGCGCCGCCGCTCGGCGGTCAACACGGCCGTGGCGGGCGCGGCCGTCCGCGCGACCCTGAACCACGTCCGCGAGCACCGCACCACCCTCGTCGCCGACCAGATCGAGACCTTCCGCCGCGGCTCGGCCGGCGCCCCGCAGGTGCCGGTATCGCCCAGGACGGTCCCCGGAGTCCCCGGCATCGGCCCGGAGGACGTCTACACGACCGACTTCCCGCGCGCCTACGTCATCCCGCCCGGCGGCTCCCGCACCCAGCGCTCGGCCCCGGCGGCCGCCCGCCTGGTCGACCACCTCCTCGCCAACGACGTCCGCGTCACCCGCGCCACCCGCCCGTTCCGCCTCGCCGGCCGGACCCACCCCAAGGGCTCGTACGTCGTCGACCTGCGCCAGCCCAAGCGCGGCATGGCGAACGTCCTGCTGGCCGACGGCCGGGACATCAGCGACAAGGTGTCGGTGATGTACGACATCTCCGGCTGGAGCCTGGGCCGGCTGTGGGGCGCCACGGTCGAGCGGGTGACCTCGGGCAGCCTGCGGGGCGCGCCCCTGCGCCCGGTCACCGAGGCCGCACCCGTCGCCCATGTGCCCGCGCACGGCACCCTCCGCCTGCGCCTGACCGACCCGCGCGAGATCGCGGCCCTCAACTCCCTGCTCCGGCAGGGAGTCACGGTTCGGCAGGCACCGGACGGCAGCGCGATCGTCCCGGCGTCGGCCCGCCGCAAGGCGCTCACCGCGGCCCGCACGCACGACGTCTCCTTCACGGCCACACGGCTCAAGGGCGACACGCCCCTGCACCGCCTGCGCGTCGCCGCCGCCGTCACCCCGGGTGAGCTGTTCGCCCTTCGGGAGATGGGCTTCGACGTCACACCGGTCTCGACGGAAGTCCTGAACGCGGGCTTCGACTGGTCCGGCACGGACGTGCTGTTCGTCTCCGCCGGCCTGGACCACGCCGCCCTCACCGCCCCCGCCCGCAAGGCCCTGGACGGCTTCCTCGACGATCACGGCCTGGTCGGCCGGGGCGCGACGGGAGCGGCTCTGAACGCGGCGGCGGACCTGCTGGCCGTCAAGCCGGTCGAGGGCAACCCGGACGCCAACGGCGTCGTACGCGCGGTGAATTCGGGCCGCCTCACGCACGACGCCCCCGCGCACGCCTTCGTCTACGCCCCGCTGTGGTTCACCGACCTCGGCCCGGGGGTGCGCGAGGAGCAGTCGTACGCGATCGGGAATCCGCTCGTCTCCGGACACTGGCGCCCGCTCCGGGACGGCACCGGCGGCCCCGCAGCGGCGGCGGGACAGGCCTCGGTGGTCAGCGGCGGCAGGACGGTCCTGTTCGGCACCGAACCGCTCTTCCGGGACCACCCGAAGGGGGAATTCCCGCAGGTGGCGAGGGCATTGTTCACAGTGGCACACAGCGGTTCAGATGAGGAGAACGGATGACGCAAGAGATCCACGGCACCGTAGCCGACGGCTTCGAGGGGGTACGCGAGGAGTTCGCCGCGTTCGTGGCCGGGGAACGGCCCGACTACGAGGGCCAGCTCTGCGCCTACGTGCGGGGCCGGAAGGTCGTGGACCTGTGGGCGGGGACCGAGGCGGACGCCCTCTACGGCGTGTTCTCGTCCACGAAGGGCGCCGCCTGCCTGGTCGTGGCTCTCCTCGTCCAGGACGGCACGCTCGAACCGGACCGCAAAGTGACGTACTACTGGCCGGAGTTCGCGGCCGAGGGCAAGGGCGATCTGACGCTGCGGGACCTGCTCGCGCACCGGGCGGGCGTGGTCGGCACGGACACCGGCTTCAGCCTGGCGGAGCTGGCCGACGACCGTCAGCTCGCCGAACGCCTCGCCGACCAGCGGCCGTTCTGGCGCCCCGGCACGGCGTTCGGCTATCACGCGCTGGTCAGCGGCGCCCTGACCGGCGAGGTCGTACGCCGCGCCACGGGCCGCACGCTCCAGGAGATCTACCAGGAGCGCGTCCGGACCCCGTACGGCCTGGACTTCCACCTCGGCCTGCCCGCCCCGCAGGAACCCCGCTTCCGCACCACCCAGCCGATGGCCCCGACCCCGGAACAGCAGGCCCTCCTCGACGCCACGCCCACGGGCCCGCACACCCTCGCCTCGATCGCCTTCAACGGCCACGCGAGCGAACCGACCGACCTGGCCTCGCTGCCCAACATGCCGCTGATCCGCGCCAAGGGCCCGGCGTCGGTGGGCGGGGTGGCGTCCGCGCGGGGCCTGGCCGGGATGTACGCGGCGGCGATCAGCGGGGTGGGCGAGCAGGCGCCGCTGCTGAAGCCGGACACGGTGGCGGAGTTCGGCCAGTTCCACTCGGTCGGCTACGACCTGGTGGCACGTGCCCACAAGTCGTTCGGCCTCGGCTTCCAGACGACGGCTGACACGTGGCACCCGTTCCTCGGCGCCGGGACGATCGGGCACAGCGGCGCGAGCGGCTCGCAGGCCTTCGCGGACCCGTGGAGCGGCCTCGCCTACGGCTACACCCGCCGCCGATTCGCCTTCCCGGGCGGGGCGGCCCCGGAGAACAACCGCCTGGCTCAGGCGATCCACACGGCGGCACTCGCCCACTGACCCCGGGCACGAGCGAAGGCCGCACCCCACGTCCAAGGGTGCGGCCTCCGCGTACGCAACGACCGCGGTCAGACCAGCGTCACGGTGATGTTCCCGCGGGTCGCCTTCGAGTACGGGCACACCTCGTGCGCCTTCTCGACGAGCGACCGCGCGGCGCCCCGCTCCACCTTGGGCAGGTCGGCGGAAATCTCGACGATGATCCCGAACCCGTCCCCGTTCTTCCCGAGGCCGACCTTGGCGGTGACGGTCGCCCCGGTGAGGTCGTCGCCCGTCTCACGGGCGAC
>NZ_JBHUQX010000150.1:0-20085 GCF_042674225.1 Streptomyces sp. NPDC056948 | reverse complement strand
GTTTTCTTGCGTTTCAGGGCCCTCCGCGGGGCCCTGAATGTCATAGGCGTCCGGCCGCCTTCAATGCCAAGTACGCATCCGCCAGTGCCGGCGCCAGGTCGTCCGGTGTCGCGTCCACGACTGTGACGCCGTGACGGCGGAGTTGTTCTGCCGTGCGGTGGCGTTCGGACTGAGCCTGGGCTGCTGCTGCGGCCTCGTAGACGGCGTCCGTGTTTCCGCGCGCCTTGGCCATTTCGGTGATGTGCGGGTCTGCCACTGATGCGAGTAGGACCGTGTGGCGCTGGGTGAGCTGGGAGAGAACCGGGAGCAGGCCTTCTTCTATGGGGGCCGTGTCCAGGGTGGTGAGCAGCACGATCAGGGAGCGGCGGGGTGACGTACGGAGGGCCGTGGCTGTGAGGCCTCGGGCGTCCGTTTCGACGAGCTCCGGCTCGAGTGTGGCCATCGCGTTGACCAGGGAGGGAAGGACGTCGCCTGCTGTGCGGCCCTGAACGAGGGCGCGGACCTTCCGGTCGTAGGCGAGGAGGTCGACGCGGTCGCCGGCGCGGGAGGCGAGGGCTGCGAGGAGGAGGGCCGCGTCCATGGAGGCGTCGAGGCGGGGGGCGTCGCCCACGCGGCCCGCCGAGGTACGGCCGGTGTCGAGGACCAGGAGGATGTGACGGTCGCGTTCGGGGCGCCAGGTGCGTACGGCGACCGTGGACTGGCGGGCTGTGGCGCGCCAGTCGATGGAGCGGGTGTCGTCGCCGGGGACGTACTCGCGCAGGCTGTCGAATTCTGTGCCCTCGCCGCGGGTGAGCACGCTGGTGCGGCCGTCCAGTTCGCGGAGACGGGCCAGTTTGGAGGGCAGGTGCTTGCGGCTGGTGAACGGGGGCAGGACGCGAACCGTCCAAGGGACCTTGTGGGTGCCCTGGCGGGAGAAGAGGCCGAGGGGGCCGTAGGAACGGATGGTGACCCGGTCGGCTTGGCGGTCGCCTCGGCGGGTGGGGCGGAGGCGGGTCGTCACTCGTCGGCGTTCGCCTGCGGGGACCGTGAGGCGGTGGCGGGAGGCCGTCGTTTCTGTGCCTGGCTGCCAGCTGCTGGGGGGCCAGGCGTCGCGCAGGTGGGCGCGGAGGGGGCGGCGGGACGCGTTGGTGATCGTGAGAGTCACGTCTGCTGTGTCTCCCAGGCGTACCGAGGTGTCGCCGGAGCGGGTCAGGCCCAGGCGTCGCACAGGGGCGGCCAGCGCGAAGTCGCAGGCGCAGGCCACGGCCAGGGGTGCGTTGACAGCCAGGATGCCCGTCCAGCCGGGTTCCCAGATGCCGATGGGGAGGGAGCCCAGGGCCGCGAGGAGGGCGGCGCGTCCGGTGAGTGCCATCAGCGGGGGACGGGGACGTGGGTGAGGATCGCGTTGATGACGGAGTCGGCTGTCACGCCTTCCATCTCGGCCTCCGGGCGGAGTTGTACGCGGTGGCGGAGGGTGGGGAGGGCCAGGGCCTTCACGTCGTCCGGGATGACGTAGTCGCGGCCTGTCAGCCAGGCCCAGGCGCGGGCGGTGGCCAGGAGGGCCGTTGCGCCTCGGGGGGAGACGCCGAGGGTGAGGGACGGCGACTCGCGGGTGGCGCGGCAGATGTCGACGACGTAGCCGGTGATCTCCGGGGAGATGGTCGTCTTGGCGACCGCCGCGCGGGCTGCCTCCAGCTCGGCGGGGCCCGCTACGGGGCGTACGCCGGCGGCGTGGAGGTCGCGTGGGTTGAAGCCCTCGGCGTGGCGGGTGAGGACGTCGATCTCGTCCTCACGGGAGGGGAGGGGGATGGTGAGCTTGAGGAGGAAGCGGTCCAGCTGGGCTTCCGGGAGGGGGTAGGTGCCTTCGTACTCCACCGGGTTCTGGGTCGCTGCGACCAGGAACGGGTCGGGGAGGAGGCGGGGGGTGCCGTCGACCGTGACCTGGCGTTCCTCCATGGCTTCCAGGAGGGACGACTGGGTCTTGGGGGGCGTGCGGTTGATCTCGTCGGCGAGGAGGAGGTTGGTGAAGACCGGGCCGGGCTGGAAGGAGAACTCGGCGCTGCGGGTGTCGTAGACCAGGGAGCCGGTCACGTCGCTCGGCATCAGGTCGGGGGTGAACTGGACGCGCTTGGTGTCGAGTTCGAGGGCCGAGGCGAGGGCGCGGACCAGGAGGGTCTTGGCGACGCCGGGGACGCCTTCGAGGAGGACGTGGCCGCGGCAGAGCAGGGCGACGACGAGGCCGGTCACGGCGGGGTCCTGGCCGACCACGGCCTTGGCGATCTCGGCGCGCAGGGCCTCCAGGGCGGCTCGGGCGGTGCCCGGGTCCCCGGTCTGCCCGGCGTTGTCAGTGGTCGGGTCCATCATGGACGGCGTACCTCTCTTTCGAGGGCGTCGAGTCGGTCGGCGAGTGCGATGAGTGCTGCGTCGTCGCTGGGCGGTGGTCCGAAGAGGAGTGCGTGCAGGTCCTGTCCGTCGCCGTGGAGGTGGGAGGACAGGGCGGGGAGCAGGGCCTCGGGCGTGTGCGCCTGGGTGACGGGGACGCCTGTGAGGGGGGCGAGGCGGGTGCGGGTCGTGGAGCGAAGAGCGTTTGCCGCGCGGTCGCGGGCGTCGGCCTTGCGGTAGAGGCGGGCGCGGCCTTCCGTGGTTTCGGAGGCGCGGATCGCCACGGGGAGTTTTTCGGGCACGAGAGGGCCGAGCCGGCGTGCCCGCCAGAGGGCGGCCAGGGCTGCGGCGATGAAGAGTTGCAGGCTGCCCCAGAGCCAGCCCGAGGGGAGCAGGTCGAAGAAGCCGCGTTCGTCGTCGGGCCCGGTGGCCGACGTGTCGGAAAGCGAGGGGAGGTACCAGACCAGATGGGGGCGGGAGCCGAGGAGTTGGAGGGCGAGCGAGGCGTTGCCCTGCTGGTCGAGGCGGTCGTTGAGGAGGATGTCGGGCGCGCCGAGGGCGACGGTGTCGCCGTTCCCGGTCGTGTCCGGGATGCGCAGCAGGGTGGCCAGGCGCTCGCTGGGGTAGCACTGGTCGGCGTCGAGGTGGGTGGTGGTGTAGCGGACGCCGCCCGTGTCCGCGGTGCCCGCGCGCTGGGCGGCTGGCAGGTCGCAGTCGGGGGCGAGCGTCGAGTCAAGGCTGGTGGCGGGGTCGGCGGTGACGCCGGGGGCGAGCCGTTCGACGGAGGCGCTGCCGGAGGCGACCAGGACGGTGCGGCCGCCGGTCTCGGCGAACGAGTTGTGCAGGCGGGACTGCTGACCTCGGGTCAGCAGGTCGGGGGCGGCGACCAGAAGGGTCGTGTCCGGACCGGATGCGGCGGCTGCCTCGTCCAGGGTGGTCACCACGCGGGTGTCCACGCCACGGTCGGCGAGGAGTTCGGCGACGGCGCGGCTGCCGTTGGGGTCGGCGGAGCGCGGGTCGAGTTCGCCGTGCCGGGCGTCGGAGCGGATCACGGCGATGGCGATGGCTCCCACGACGAGCAGTACGAGAGCGAGCGCGATACCGCGCGTGCGGGTCCACACCTGGCGGGCGGTGGGCGAGGCCGAGGTGGACGGGAGCGTGGCCTCGGTGGTCATTCGGCGGCTCCCTGGCGGGTGTGGGGGGCCGTGCTGTGGGCGCTGCTGGTCGCGAGTTGGGGCTTGGTGCGTTCCAGGTCGCGGTCGAGTTCGGCGATGCGGTGGTACGACTGCTCGGTCGCCGAGCGGCCGCCGTACGTCACGTCGTCGAAGTCCCGGGCGGCGGCGCGCAGTCGGTCGGTGTGGGCGGGCAGGGCCCGGCCGGCTTCGGCGGCGGCCTCGTCGGCGGTGCGGCCGGGGCGGACGTCGAGGAGTGCGCGTTCCTCCAGGGCGCGGACGAGGGCGCGCATGCGTTCCTGGACGGCCTGGTTCCAGTGGCCCTGGGCCGCGTGTGCCTCGGCGGCGGCGCGGTGGTCGGCGGCGCTGCGGGGGCGGTCGTCGAACAGGGCGGCGGACGAGGTGGATTGGCGGCGCGGGGTGCCCAGGCGCCACCACAGGGCGCCCAGGACCGCGATGACAGCCAGGATGATGACGACCAGGCCGAGTGCGCCGCCGGGTGTTGCGGACGAGGCGGCGTTGAGCAGTTTGTCGAGCCAGTCCCAGAAGCGGTCGAGGGCGCGCTGGAACAGGCTGGGGTCGTTCTCGTGGTACATCCGCTTGGACAGCTCGCGTCGGGCCGCCTCGCGCGCGGGGTCGCGTGGGGTGGTGAGGGGCGGCTCGTCGGTGGAGCGCGCCGACGACAGTACGGAGGTGTCGCCGGCGCGCAGCAGCGTCCGTATGGCGGTGCGTGACAGTGCCGTTGTGAGAGGTTCCCCCGCCCAGCTCACCGCATCAGCTCCCCGGGGTGGTGCCGGGGGCGTGGGGGCCGTAGCCCTGGACGCCTGCGGCGCGGGCCAGTTCGAGGTCGAGGGCCTCGCGGCGGATGCGCTGGTCGATGTAGAGGAGCACGGTGACGCCCGCCGTGATCGGGAAGGTGATCATGGAGCCGATCACCGCGCCGATGCCGCTGACGATGAGGAACGTCCAGCCGAGGTTGGCTCCGCCGCTGTTGAGCCAGCCGGTGACGCCGTCGCCGCTGAGGGCCGAGGCGAGGAAGGTGAACGGGATGACGATGATCGAGGCGACGACGTTCGCGATGATCGTGGCGAGCAGCTGGATGCCGAAGATCCGCCACCAGGTGCCCTGGACGAGCTTCGCGGAGCGGCTCATGGCCTTCTTGATGCCCTGCTTCTCCAGCATGAGGGCGGGCGAGGCCAGGGAGAAGCGGATCATCAGCCAGAGGGCGACGATGCCGGCGCCGATGACGCCCAGGACGGTGAGGGCGACGCCTGCCCCGGTGCTCCCGGAGACGGTGACGAGGATGCCGGGCAGGGTGCCGACGGTGACGATGCCGGCGGTGATGAGCAGCAACAGGCAGATGAGGCCGAACAGTTTGACGACCTGAGGGCGGGCGTCCCGCCAGGCCTCGCCGATGGTCACCGATTTGCCGAGTACGGCGCGGCTGGTGACGGTGGTGAGCAGTGCGGTCGCGATGACGGTGCCGACCAGGGAGATCACGAAGACGACGGTGGAGTTGAGCAGGGCGTCGCTCATGGCGCGGCTCAGCTCGCTGAGGGTGGCGCTCGGGTCGTTGAGGGCTTCGGTGCTGGAGTCGTCCAGGACGAGGCCCTGGAACAGGACGACGATGATCTCGGTGAGGACCGCGACGGTCAGGGAGATGCCCAGGACCGTGCGCCAGTAGGTGCGCATGGTGGAGACGGCGCCGTCGAGGATCTCGCCCACGCCGAGCGGGCGGAGCGGGATGATGCCGGGCTTGGCGGCGGGCGGGGGGCCGCCCCAGCCGCTTCCCCAGCCACCGTAGGCGCCGGGGGTTCCGTATCCGCCGTTTCCGCCGGGGCCTGCGGGGCCGCCGGGACCGTATCCGGCCGGGCCGTGGCCGCCGGGGGGCTGGGTGCCCCAGCCCGGGCCGGGTGGCGGGGGCGGGGGAGCCTGACCGGGGACGGTCGGGGCGCTGGGGGCGGACCACTGGGCGGGTGGCGGCTGGTCCTTGGACCACTGCGGGCCGGGGCCCTGCGGGGCCTGGCCCGGCTGGCCCGCTTGGCCGGGCTGGTCCGCGGGTTGTGCGGGGCCGGGGCGGTCGGTGGGCTCGGCAGCGCCGGACTGGTCCGGCTGCTGCCCGTCGGACGGGGCGGATCCGGGCGAGGCCCAGCCCGGAGTGTCGTTCATCGTCGCTCCTTCACGGTGCCCGTCCGCGGTCGCGGCGGCAGGTTGGCAGCCATCGTGCCATGGGGTGGTCTTGGAATGACCGGCCGCGGTATGGGCTGCGTACCTTCAATTGTCCGCTCGATTGGGGGCAGACTGACCGCATGGCTGATCAGTACGCGTACAGCGGCGATGACAAGCGGCCGACCGAGATCCCCGCGATCCGTTGGGAGGAGCCACCGGAAGGACCCGTTCTGGTCCTTCTCGACCAGACGAGGCTGCCGGCCGAGGAGGTCGAACTGGTCTGTACGGACGCGTCCGCGCTCGTGGAGGCGATCCGCTCGCTCGCCGTGCGCGGGGCGCCGCTGCTCGGTATCGCGGGGGCGTACGGTGTCGCGCTCGCCGCCGTGCGGGGCTTCGACGTGGACGAGGCCGCGGGGGCGCTGGCGAGCGCCCGGCCGACCGCGGTGAACCTGGCCCTCGGTGTGCGCCGGGCGCACTCGGCCCATGAGGCGGCGCTCGCCAAGGGCGGTGATGTCAGGCAGGCGGCCTCGGCGGCGCTGGCCGCGGCGCGGCAATTGCACCGGGAGGATGCCGAGGCCAGTGCGCGGATGGCCGAGCACGGGCTGACGCTGCTGGACGAGTTGCTGCCCGGTGGCGGGCACCGGGTGCTCACTCACTGCAACACCGGTTCGCTGGTGTCGGGCGGGGAGGGGACGGCGTTCGCGGTGGCGCTCGCGGCGCACCGGGTGGGCCGGCTGCGGCGGCTGTGGGTGGACGAGACGCGTCCGTTGCTGCAGGGCGCTCGCCTGACGGCGTACGAGGCGGCGCGCAGCGGGATGGCGTACACGCTGCTCACCGACAACGCGGCGGGGTCGCTGTTCGCCGCGGGGGAGGTGGACGCGGTGCTGATCGGGGCGGACCGCATCACGGCGGACGGTTCGGTGGCGAACAAGGTGGGGAGCTATCCGCTGGCGGTGCTGGCGCGGTACCACCATGTGCCGTTCATCGTGGTGGCGCCGGTGACGACGGTGGATCCGGACACCCCGGACGGGGCGTCGATCGAGGTCGAGCAGCGGCCCGGTCACGAGGTGACCGAGGTGGTGGCGCCGCAGGTGCCGGTGGCCGGTACGGCGGAGGCGGGGGGCGGCATTCCCGTGGCGCCGCTGGGGACGCAGGCGTACAACCCGGCGTTCGACGTGACCCCGGCCGAGCTGGTGACGGCGATCGTCACGGAGGAGGGTGTGGTTTCGCCGGTGACGGCTGAGGCGCTCGCCGAGGTGTGTGCGCGGTCGCGCAGGGTGACGACGGGCTGAATCGGACGGCTGCCGGAGCGTGTGGGGGCGGGCGGGCTCCGGTGGTCGCGTCCCTCACCCGTGTGCCGGGGCCCTGGCCGACGGGCGTCGTCGAGATCAACTGTGGGCCGGCGAGGGCAGACAGTAGCGCTTGCTGCGACTATGGTCACTGGCCGGTGACCTACCTCACCACTGCCTTCGCCACTGTTATGAGAATGGGATGATGTCGTTTATGAAGGGACGAGTCCTTGTCGTCGACGACGACACCGCACTGGCCGAGATGCTCGGCATCGTGCTGCGTGGTGAGGGTTTTGAGCCGTCTTTCGTGGCCGACGGTGACAGGGCGCTGGCCGCTTTCCGTGAGGCCAAGCCCGATCTGGTGCTGCTGGACCTGATGCTGCCCGGTCGGGACGGCATCGAGGTGTGCCGTCTGATCAGGGCGGAGTCCGGGGTGCCGATCGTGATGCTCACGGCGAAGAGCGACACGGTCGACGTCGTGGTGGGTCTGGAGTCGGGTGCCGACGACTACATCGTGAAGCCGTTCAAGCCGAAGGAGCTGGTCGCCCGGATCCGGGCGCGGCTGCGGAGGTCGGAGGAGCCCGCTCCGGAGCAGCTCGCCATCGGTGACCTGGTCATCGACGTGGCCGGGCACTCCGTGAAGCGGGACGGGCAGTCGATCGCGCTGACGCCGCTGGAGTTCGACCTGCTGGTCGCGCTCGCGCGCAAGCCGTGGCAGGTGTTCACGCGCGAGGTGCTGCTGGAGCAGGTGTGGGGCTACCGGCACGCGGCGGACACGCGGCTGGTCAACGTGCACGTACAGCGGCTGCGCTCCAAGGTCGAGAAGGACCCGGAGAAGCCGGAGATCGTGGTGACCGTCCGTGGCGTCGGGTACAAGGCAGGACCGAGCTGACATGTCCGGCGACAGTGCCGCTTCGGCGCCCGGACGGTCCGGGGCCCGCCCGGGGCGGCCTGTCGGGCGGAAGAAGGCGGGTTCCCGCTGGGGACGGTTCCTGGAGAGCGGGCTGCTGCTCCAGGGCGGGGTTCAGGGCAGTCCGGTCATCCGCCTGTTCATGCGGTGGGTACGCCGGCCGCTGCTGCCCGTCATGCGGCTGTGGCGGCGCAACATCCAGCTCAAGGTCGTCGTCACGACGCTGCTGATGTCGCTGGGCGTGGTGCTGCTGCTGGGCTTCGTCGTCATCGGGCAGGTGCGCAACGGCCTGCTGGACGCCAAGGTGAAGGCGTCCCAGAGCCAGGCCACCGGTGGGTTCGCCGTGGCCAAGCAGCGGGCCGACGAGGCGGCGAGCGGGACCGGCGACGACGTCGCCACGGCGGACGGCCGTCCCGCGCAGAACGTCATTCAGTGGATGAGTGATCTGGTGTCCTCGCTGTCCAGCGGCGGGCAGGGCGCTTTCGACGTGGTCACGCTTCCGGCTTCCGACGCCGACGGTGCCGGTGGGCGCGGTCCGCGTGCCTCCGGTGAGGTGGACTGGAGCAAGAGCGTGCCCGCGGCGCTGCGGGAGCGGATCGGCAGCAGTACGGCGGCCGCGCAGAGCTACAGCCGGGTCATCTACAACAACGACACCAAGGACTCCCAGCCCGCCCTGGTCATCGGCAAGCAGGTCAACGACCCGAACGGCGATCCGTACCAGCTCTACTACCTCTTCCCGCTCACCCAGGAGGAGAAGTCCCTGAGCCTGGTCAAGGGGACTCTGGCGACCGCCGGGCTGTTCGTCGTGGTGCTGCTCGGGGCCATCGCCTGGCTCGTGGTGCGCCAGGTCGTCACGCCGGTGCGGATGGCTGCGGGGATCGCCGAGCGGCTGTCGGCCGGGCGGCTTCAGGAACGTATGAAGGTCACCGGCGAGGACGACATCGCGCGTCTCGGCGAGGCCTTCAACAAGATGGCCCAGAACCTTCAGCTGAAGATCAGCCAGCTCGAGGACCTGTCGCGGATGCAGCGCCGGTTCGTGTCGGACGTGTCGCACGAGCTGCGTACGCCGCTGACGACCGTACGGATGGCGGCTGACGTCATCCATGAGGCTCGGGAGGACTTCGACCCGATCACCGCGCGGTCCGCCGAGCTGCTCGCCGACCAGCTGGACCGGTTCGAGTCGCTGCTCGCGGACCTGCTGGAGATCAGCCGTTTCGACGCGGGTGCCGCGGCGCTGGAGGCGGAGCCGATAGACCTCAGGGAGGTCGTGCGGCGGGTGGTCAGCGGGGCCGAGCCGCTCGCGGAGCGCAAGGGCACGCAGATCCGGGTGTCCGGCGATCAGCAGCCCGTCGTCGCCGAGGCCGACGCCCGGCGTGTGGAGCGCGTGCTGCGCAACCTCGTCGTGAACGCCGTCGAGCACGGTGAGGGCAGGGACGTCGTCGTCAAGCTCGCCGCGGCCGGCGGCGCGGTCGCCGTCGCGGTGCGGGACTACGGGGTCGGGCTGAAGCCGGGCGAGGCGACCCGGGTGTTCAGCCGCTTCTGGCGGGCCGACCCGGCACGCGCGCGTACGACGGGTGGTACGGGGCTGGGGCTGTCCATCGCCCTGGAGGACGCGCGGTTGCACGGCGGCTGGCTGCAGGCGTGGGGTGAGCCGGGCGGCGGCTCGCAGTTCCGGCTGACGCTGCCCAGGACCGCGGACGAGCCGCTGCGGGGCTCCCCGATACCGCTGGAGCCCAAGGACTCACGGCGCAACCGGGGGCTGGACGACGCGGGTCTGCCGTGCGGCGGCGGGGACGGCGAGAAGCGGGCGACCGTGCCGGCGCAGCCGGCGGGCGGTCCGGTGCCGCCGCGGAACCCGATACCGCCGAGGGCGGCCACCGTGGCCCCCACGGCCGATCCGACGGCGCTGCCCGGCAACGGCGCGCGCGTGGTGCCGCGGCCCGCCTCGGGCACGCGGCGGCAGGACGATCCGACGGCAGCGGAGCGGCCGGCTCGCGGTGGGGGCGCGGAGGGCACGGCCGGTGCCGGCGGTGTGAGTGGTACGGCGGGGACGGCTCGTGACGAGGGTGCGGGTGAACCGGCCGGAACGGCTCGTGACGGGGCTGGCAGTGGCCCTGCGGGGACGCCCGGGGAACCGGGCGTGAGCGGGCCGCGGGACAAGGACAACGGCTCAGCGGGCTCGTCGGGCAGGGAAACCGAGCCGGGAGACGCGGACAGGCAAGGGGAGGCATCTCGTGGGCGCTGACCGCGAGGGGCGCGGTCGGCGTACGCCCGCGCGCGTGATGGCGTACGCCGCCGGTGGCGTGCTGGTGCTGGCGGGGTGTGCCTCGATGCCGGACAGCGGGGATCTGCGGGGCGTGGAGTCCACACCGCGCCAGGACACCCAGGTGCGGGTGTTCGCCGTGCCGCCGGGGGAGGACGCGCCGCCCTCGGAGATCGTGCAGGGCTTCCTTGAGGCGCTCACCAGCGACGATCCGCACTACAAGACCGCGCGCCAGTACCTGACCGGCGAGGCCGCGAAGACCTGGCGGCCGGAGCTGTCCACCACGGTGCTCACGGACGGGCCGGGTGCCAAGGCCGAGGGTGCCGGCGGCCGGGAGGACACCGGTGAGATCTCGTACACGCTGACCGGCACCAAGGTGGCCACCGTGGACGCGCAGCAGTCGTACGCGCCCGCGACCGGGGCCTACGGCAGGACCGTGCACCTGACGCAGGACGAGAAGAGCGGGCAGTGGCGGATCGACGTGCTGCCCCAGGGCGTCCTCATGGGCCAGTCGGACTTCCAGCGCAACTACATGTCCGTCAGCAAGTACTACTTCGCCTCGAACACCATGGCGGCCGGGGCGAACACGCAGCCCACGGCGGTCGCCGACCCCGTCTACGTCCGCCGTCGCGTGGACCCCATGACGCAGATGGTGCGCTCCCTGCTCAACGGGCCCACGCGGTGGCTCGGGCCCGTGGTCAGGTCGAGCGTCCCCACCGGTACGGCGCTGGCGAAGGATGCCGGAGCGCTGACGCCCGACGAGCGGAACAAGCTGACGGTCCCGCTCAATGACAAGGCCGCGGGCATCGGTACCAACAGGTGCCAGGAGATGGCGGCCCAGACGCTCTTCACGCTGCGGAACCTCAGCCCCGCGGTGGACGAGGTCGAGCTGCGGGCCGACGGGGCCGAGCTGTGCTCGCTCACGCAGGAAGCGGCCGATGCGGCGGCCTTCCGGACCACGGCGCGCCATCCCGACTACCTGTACTTCGTCGACGCCAAGGACCGGCTCGTACGGATCGCGGCGGGCAGCAGCGACACCACGCCGGACACGGCGCCGGGGGCGCTGGGCGAGGGCGACACGGCGCTGCGGTCGGTGGCGGTGTCGCGCGACGAGCACACCGCGGCCGGTGTGGGCCTCGACGGCAGGTCGCTGTACGTGGGATCGCTGGTCTCGGGCGGTTCGCTGGGCGAGCCGGTGCTGCGCAGCCAGGGCCGGACCGAGGAGGACCGGCTGACGAGACCGAGCTGGGACGCGGACGACGGCCTGTGGGTGGCCGACCGTGACCCGGACGACCCCCGGCTGCTTCTGTTCGAGGAGGGCAAGGGAGATCCGCTGGAGGTGCGCACACCGCACCTGGACGGGCGGATCCAGTCTGTGCGGGTGGCCGCCGACGGGGTGCGGATCGCGCTCGTCGTGGAGAAGGGCGGCAAGAAGACCCTGCTCATCGGGCTGATCGAGCGGGAGGAGAAGCCGGGCGAGAAGCCGGCCGTCAGGGTGGTCGAACTTCGCTCCGCGACGCCGGAGTTGGAGGAGGTCACGGCCATGTCATGGGCCGGCGACAGCCGCCTCGTGGTGGTCGGGCGCGAGCACGGGGGCGTGGAGCAGATGCGGTACGTCCAGGTCGACGGCTCCACGCCGGACGTGCCGGCGCCCGCGGCCCTGACCGGTGTCAAGGAGGTCACCGCCGCTGAGGACGACCGGCTGCCGCTGGTGGCGTACTCGGTGGACGGGATCGTCCGGCTGCCGTCGGGCGCGCAGTGGCAGAAGGTGACGGAGGGGACGGCGCCGGTCTATCCGGGGTGAGGCGTCCCGGTGGGGATGTGAAGCGCCCTGGCGGCGATGTGAGGCGTCCTGGCGGGGGCGTGAGGCGTCCTGGCGGGGGCCGGTGACGCGGGCCGGAGGGCCGATGAAGCGGGCCGTCGGCCCGGCCCCGTGCGTTGTCCACAGGGAGTTATCCACAGGGGTGGCCGGGGGCCCTCGCTGTTGGCACAGTGGTGGTCATGCGGGGGTGGTGGCAGGACCTCACCGACCTGGTGCTGCCGGGCGAGTGCGGGGGCTGCGGGATGCCTCGTACGGTGCTCTGCGCGAAGTGCCGTGCGGTGCTGAGCGGAGCCGTGGCGCATCGGGTGCGGCCGGTGACGGAGCCACCGGGCCTGCCTGTGGTGCACGCGGCGGCACGGTACGCGGACGAGGTCCGGGCGACGCTGCTGGCCCACAAGGAACGGGGTGCTCTGGCGCTCGCCGGTCCGCTCGGGGCTGCTCTGGCGGGAGCGGTGCGGGCGGGTCTTCCAGGAGCGCGGAGAGGGCCCTGCACCGGGGCCGAAGGGGCGTGGTCGCGGGGCATCGGGGCGCCTGTGCTGCTCGTGCCCGTTCCGTCCGGACGGCGGGCCGTGCGGGCCCGGGGGCATGATCCGGCGCGGCGGATCGCGCTCGCGGCGGCGGGTGAGCTGCGTCGGAGCGGGGTACCGGCCAGAGCGCTCGGCGTGCTGCGGCAGCGGCGGGCCGTGGCCGATCAGTCGGGGCTCAACTCCCGGCAGCGGCTGGACAATCTCGCGGGCGCGCTGGCGGTGGCGCCCGGTGGTGCCCGGCTGCTCGCCGAGGGCCTGGTGGTCCTCGTCGACGACGTGATGACCACGGGGGCGTCCCTGGCGGAAGCCGCGCGTGCCGTGCGGTCGGCGGCGGGGCTGGTTTCGAACGCTGCGTGGACTGGGGCCGTGTACAGGGGGGAGACGTGGGAAAGCAGAGAAGAACAGAACGTCGGATCAACGCGAGAGAGGACGGGCCGATGGCCCGCCCGGCAGGGAATCACGGGCGCGGGCGGCGCCGGCGGAGTCGTTGACGTGGTGTGCGCGGCTGTGGTCGCGGCATCGCCGGACTCATTCGAAATAAACCGGAACTGACTGAGAACTTGCGTCGTTGCAGGTAACGAGAGGGCCTATTCACCTGAACGGAGGTACGCCGCAGTAGAGGGTGACGACATCCGTCCGGGCGAGATATGTTCGGTTGAGAGGGAAAGCCGCAGGCCACACCTCTCAAAACCGAATGCCGTGCTGCGGGTTTTTCTTCATCACTCGCGACGGTGGAGTGGAGATCTCGCTCACGGGGGAGGAGGTGGAAGTCACCGAGTGTCCGAGGTTCCGGGCCTCACCGGAACCTGGTGCAAAAGGGAGATGCTCCGCACCGAAGCGGAGTGATCCGGGAACGGAGTTCTGCGTGGACATCGTCGTCAAGGGCCGCAAGACCGAGGTGCCCGAGCGGTTCCGGAAGCACGTGGCCGAGAAGCTGAAGCTGGAGAAGATCCAGAAGCTCGATGGCAAGGTGATCAGCCTCGACGTCGAGGTGTCCAAGGAGCCCAACCCCCGGCAGGCCGACCGCTGTGACCGAGTGGAGATCACGCTCCGCTCCCGCGGTCCGGTGATCCGGGCGGAGGCAGCGGCGAGCGATCCGTATGCGGCGCTCGACCTGGCGGCGGAAAAGCTGGAAGCCCGGCTGCGCAGGCAACACGACAAGCGGTTCTCGCGCCGTGGCTCGCGCCGGATTCCGGCCGCCGAGGTCGCCGATCACGTCCCGGGCGTGGCGACGCTCAACGGCAACGGCCTGGTGCCGACTCCTGAGGAAGAGCCGGAAGCCGTGCCGACGAAGAAGATCGGCTCGCTGGAAGTTCAAGGTGACGGCCCCATCGTCGTCCGCGAGAAGACCCACGTCGCAGCCCCCATGACCCTCGACCAGGCTCTCTACGAGATGGAGCTGGTCGGGCATGACTTCTACCTGTTCGTCGACTCCGAGACCAAGGAACCGAGTGTCGTCTACCGACGGCACGCCTACGACTACGGCGTGATCCACCTCAGCACGGACACGATGGTCACCCAGGTGCACGCCCCCGATGCGGGCGGTGCGCTCGGCGGCTGACCGGGTCGGATGACAGCCGGGTGACAGCGGAGCAGGTGCCCCTGGAGCGCGTGTGCGCCCCCAGGGGCACCCCTGTGCGACCACTGCGCGCCCCGCTCGGTCGCCCCGGTGCCGTCCGGGCATGAAATCATGGTGGCCACGACCCAACCGATGGGTCGTTGCTCTGGGTTGGCGATGGCTCAGGACCACAGGCCGCAGCCTTCAGGGGGAGGAACGATGGCGGACAGCTTCGGACCGATGCGTGACGAGGATGCCGACGACGGCGTCGTCGGCATGGGCCCGGACACGGACTCTCCACGCAAGGAACCGATCAGAGTCCTTGTGGTGGACGACCACGCCCTGTTCCGCCGTGGCCTGGAGATCGTGCTCGCGGCCGAGGAGGACATCCAGGTCATCGGGGAGGCCGGCGACGGCGCCGAGGCCGTGGAGAAGGCCGCCGACCTGCTGCCGGACATCGTTCTGATGGACGTGCGGATGCCCAAGCGGGGCGGGATCGAGGCGTGCACCTCCATCAAGGAAGTCGCACCCAGTGCCAAGATCATCATGCTGACGATCAGCGACGAGGAAGCCGATCTCTACGACGCCATCAAGGCGGGTGCGACCGGCTATCTCCTCAAGGAGATCTCGACCGACGAGGTGGCCACCGCCATTCGCGCGGTGGCCGACGGGCAGTCGCAGATCAGCCCGTCCATGGCGTCGAAGCTGCTCACCGAGTTCAAGTCGATGATCCAGCGCACGGACGAGCGCCGGCTGGTGCCCGCGCCGAGGCTGACGGACCGCGAACTCGAAGTCCTCAAACTCGTCGCGACGGGGATGAACAACCGTGACATCGCCAAGGAGTTGTTCATCTCCGAGAACACCGTGAAGAACCATGTGCGCAACATCCTGGAGAAGCTGCAGTTGCACTCCAGGATGGAGGCGGTGGTGTACGCGATGCGGGAGAAGATTCTCGAGATTCGGTGAAACGGTGATCCGGTAGAGCTCAGCCGAGGATGCGGGCGATCTCCTTCGTGAGGGGCTCGCGCAGGGCCGGTGTGTCGACCCGCTCCACGCGTACGTCCGTGCAGTCCACCCAGGTCGCCGCCTCGGCCAGGGCCTGGGCTACGCCCGGGACCGCCTTCGGGCCGTCGAGGGTGACCTGCCTGGCCACCAGCGTGCTGCCCTCGCGGGCCGGGTCCACGCGGCCGACGAGCCGGCCGCCGGCCAGGACCGGCATCGCGAAGTAGCCGTACACCCGCTTCTGCTTGGGGACGTAGGCCTCCAGGCGGTGGGTGAAGCCGAAGATCCGCTCCGTGCGCGCCCGCTCCCAGATCAGGGAGTCGAAGGGCGACAGGAGGGTGGTGCGGTGGCGGCCGCGCGGAGGTGTCTCCAGGGCCGCGGGGTCCGCCCAGGCCGGCTTGGACCAGCCCTCCACGGTGACCGGGACCAGGCCCGAGTCGGCGATCACCGCGTCGACCTGTTCGCCCTTGAGACGGTGGTAGTCGGCGATGTCCGCACGGGTGCCGACGCCTAGGGACTGGCCCGCCAGGCGGACCAGGCGGCGCTGGCACTCGGTGTCATCGAGTTCGTCGTGCAGCAGGGGCTCCGGGACGGCGCGCTCGGCGAGGTCGTAGAGGCGCTTCCAGCCGCGGCGCTCCACGCAGACCACCTCGCCGTACATCAGGGCGCGTTCGACGGCGACCTTCGTGCCGGACCAGTCCCACCAGTCGTTCGTCTTCTTCGCGCCGCCCAATTCCGTGGCGGTGAGGGGGCCTTCGGAGCGGAGCTGCTTGATGACCTGGTCGTAGACACCGTCCGGGAGGTCGTGGTTCCAGTGCGGGCGGTTGCGGTAGGCGCGGCGGCGGAAGGCGAAGTGGGGCCACTCCTCGATGGGGAGGATGCACGCCGCGTGGGACCAGTACTCGAAGGCGTGAGTGTCCTTCCAGTAGGCGTTCTCGACTGTCTTTCGGCCCACCGCGCCCAGGCGGGCGTACGGGACGAGCTCGTGGGAGCGGGCCAGGACCGAGATCGTGTCGAGCTGTATCGCGCCCAGGTGGCGGAGGATGCCGCGGACGCCGGAGCGGCGGTCCGGGGCGCCGAGAAAGCCCTGGGCGCGGAGCGCCAGCCTCCGGGCTTCGTCTGCGGAGAGCTCTGCGGTGGGGCGCGGGGTGGTCATGGGTCCGCACGATAGGGGGTGGGACTGACAAAGGGGTGTGACCTGCAAGGTTGGTTGCTGGTGCCGGGCGTTGCTGCCGGGGCGGGGTGGGTCCGCAGCCCGGCGGCGCGGGGTGTGCCGCTGCGCCCACCCGTGCCGCCCCAGCGGCACGACTGCCCGCGGCTAGGGGGCGGGCAGGTACGGGGCCGTTGACGGGAGGCTCATGTCTGAGGGGAGGAGGGAGCCCACCCAGGAGTCTCGGCGGACTCCCTTGTTGTTGACCGCGGCGCGCAGGGTGCCTTCGATGGTGAAGCCGGAGCGTTCCGCCACCGCGCGGGAGGCGCGGTTGCCCACCTCGGCGCGCCATTCGATGCGGTCGAGCGCGGCGTGGACGAAGGCCCAGCGGCAGGCGGTGAGGACGGCCTCCGTGATGTAGCCGTTGGCGCGGTGCCGCTTCGTGGCCCAGAAGCCGATCTCGCCGACGCCCAGGGCGCGCATGGTGATGCCGAGCATGCCCGCCAGTTCTCCGGAGTGGAGGAAGACGCCGAGAGTGAACATGGACCCGTCCGTCCAGCCGTCCGGGACCATCTGTTCCGTGAAGCCCTGGGCGTGCTCGCGGAGGTAGGGCGAGGGGATCGTGGTCCAGCGCTGGATGTCGGGGTCCTGGCAGGCGTCGTACACCGCGTCGGTGTCCTGAGGGCCGACCGTGCGCAGCAGGAGGCGGTCCGTGGTGAGGGTGACGGGGTCCATCGGCCGATCCTCCCGGAGGTCGTCGAAGGTGTCATCTGTTTGCGGTGAGTGAGCGCGTTATCACGCTTCGCTTAATTCCGTCGGGGGATGCGGCACTATCCGCGGCGCCCGGACGTTGTCCCCTTTGAAGCACACGTGAATCAGAATTGAAGCAGCGGACGGTCGCCGTCACGGCAGGCCCTCCCGGCGCGGTGGGGTCCTCGCATACGATGGCCGTTGCTCAGTAAGTCAAGTGGTAACCGACCGTCCCAGGCCCGACCGGCAAGGAGACCAACCCCCGTGTCCGTCCTCTCGAAGATCATGCGTGCAGGCGAAGGCAAGATCCTGCGCAAGCTGCACCGCATCGCGGACCAGGTCAAGTCCATCGAAGAGGACTTCGTCGACCTCTCCGACGCCGAGCTGCGGGCCCTCACCGATGAGTACAAGCAGCGCTACACCGACGGTGAGACCCTGGACGACCTGCTGCCCGAGGCGTTCGCCACCGTCCGCGAGGCCGCCAAGCGCGTCCTCGGCCAGCGTCATTACGACGTGCAGATGATGGGCGGCGCCGCCCTGCACATGGGCTACGTGGCAGAGATGAAGACCGGCGAGGGCAAGACCCTGGTCGGCACGCTGCCGGCGTATCTGAACGCCCTGTCCGGCAAGGGCGTCCACATCATCACGGTCAACGACTACCTGGCCGAGCGCGACTCCGAGATGATGGGCCGCGTCCACCGGTTCCTGGGCCTCGAGGTCGGCTGCATCCTCGCCAACATGACGCCGGCTCAGCGCCGCGAGCAGTACGCCTGCGACATCACCTACGGCACGAACAACGAGTTCGGCTTCGACTATCTGCGCGACAACATGGCGTGGTCCCAGGACGAGCTCGTCCAGCGCGGCCACAACTACGCCATCGTCGACGAGGTCGACTCCATCCTCATCGACGAGGCCCGTACGCCGCTGATCATCTCCGGCCCTGCCGACCAGGCCACCAAGTGGTACGGCGACTTCGCCAAGCTGGTGAAGCGGCTGAAGCGCGGCGAGGCCGGCAACCCGCTCAAGGGGCTCGAGGAGACCGGCGACTACGACGTCGACGAGAAGAAGCGCACGGTCGCCATCCACGAGTCCGGTGTCGCCAAGGTCGAGGACTGGCTGGGCATCGACAACCTCTACGAGTCGGTGAACACCCCTCTGGTGGGCTACCTGAACAACGCCATCAAGGCGAAGGAGCTCTTCAAGAAGGACAAGGACTACGTCATCATCGACGACGAGGTCATGATCGTCGACGAGCACACCGGACGTATCCTCGCCGGCCGCCGCTACAACGAGGGCATGCACCAGGCGATCGAGGCGAAGGAGGGGGTGCCGATCAAGGACGAGAACCAGACGCTCGCCACGATCACCCTCCAGAACTTCTTCCGCCTCTACAAGCGCCACGACCACGACGAGAAGGAACAGCACGGTCTGGCCGGCATGACCGGTACGGCCATGACCGAGGCCGCCGAGTTCCACCAGATCTACAAGCTCGGCGTGGTCCCGATCCCGACCAACCGGCCGATGGTCCGCAAGGACCAGTCGGACCTGATCTACCGGACCGAGGTCGCCAAGTTCGAGGCGGTCGTCGACGACATCGAGGAGAAGCACCGCAAGGGGCAGCCGATCCTCGTCGGCACCACCTCGGTCGAGAAGTCCGAGTACCTCTCGCAGCAGCTCAGCAAGCGCGGCATCCAGCACGAGGTGCTGAACGCCAAGCAGCACGACCGTGAGGCGACGATCGTCGCCCAGGCCGGCCGCAAGGGCGCCGTCACGGTGGCCACGAACATGGCCGGTCGTGGCACGGACATCAAGCTCGGCGGCAACCCGGAGGACCTCGCCGAGGCGGAGCTGCGCCAGCGCGGTCTCGACCCCGAGGAGCACATCGAGGAGTGGGCGCACGCCCTGCCCGAGGCGCTCAAGCGGGCCGCGAAGGCCGTCCAGGCCGAGAAGGACGAGGTCGAGAAGCTCGGCGGGCTCTACGTGCTGGGCACCGAGCGGCACGAGTCGCGGCGGATCGACAACCAGCTGCGCGGTCGTTCCGGCCGTCAGGGTGACCCGGGCGAGTCCCGCTTCTACCTCTCGCTCGGCGACGACCTGATGCGGCTGTTCAAGGCCCAGATGGTCGAGCGCGTGATGTCGATGGCGAACGTCCCGGACGACGTGCCGATCGAGAACAAGATGGTCACGCGCGCGATCGCCTCCGCCCAGTCGCAGGTCGAGCAGCAGAACTTCGAGACCCGTAAGAACGTTTTGAAGTACGACGAGGTGCTCAACCGTCAGCGTGAGGTCATCTACGGCGAGCGTCGCCGCGTCCTGGAGGGCGAGGACCTGCACGAGCAGGTGCAGCACTTCATGGACGACACCATCGACGCCTACGTCCAGGCCGAGACGGCCGAGGGCTTCCCCGAGGACTGGGACCTCGACCGGCTGTGGGGTGCCTTCAAGCAGCTCTACCCGTCCAAGATCACGATCGAGGAGCTGGAGGAGGCCGCCGGTGACCGGGCGGGCCTGACCGCCGAGTTCATCGGTGACTCCATCAAGGACGACATCCACGAGCAGTACGAGGAGCGTGAGGCACAGCTCGGCTCCGAGATCATGCGTGAGCTGGAGCGCCGGGTCGTGCTCTCGGTCCTGGACCGCAAGTGGCGCGAGCACCTCTACGAGATGGACTACCTCCAGGAGGGCATCGGCCTGCGCGCGATGGCGCAGAAGGACCCGCTGGTCGAGTACCAGCGCGAGGGCTTCGACATGTTCACCGCCATGATGGAGGGCATCAAGGAGGAGTCCGTCGGCTACCTGTTCAACCTGGAGGTCCAGGTCGAGCAGCAGGTCGAGGAGGTCCCGGTCGAGGACACCAAGCCGGTGGCCGACCTCGAGAAGCAGGACGCCGTGCCGGCGCAGGCGGGCTCCCGGCCGGAGATCCGCGCCAAGGGGCTCGACGTCCCGCAGCGGCGCAACCTCCACTTCTCCGCACCGACGGTCGACGGTGAGGGCGGCACCATCGAGGGCGACTTCACCGAGGACGGCGAGCCGGTGCGCTCCGAGTCCGACGGCCTGACGCGCGCGGAGCGCCGGAAGCAGGCGAAGGGCCGGGGGCGCCGCAAGAAGTGAC
>NZ_JBHUQX010000149.1:0-20105 GCF_042674225.1 Streptomyces sp. NPDC056948 | reverse complement strand
GGTCATCCCGGCCGCGAGCGCGCCGGTGGCGACGGCTCCGCCCAGCAGCAGTCGGCGTGAGACAGCGGGGGTTTCGGACATGACGGCAACACTCCTCGGTGAGGTGGCTCGCATCACTGCCGGGGCACTGTCGGGACTTTCGGGGCATGACTCTGCGGGCTTCGACGGTTACATGTCAATACGTGCTCGATAGGAAGCAGTTCCGAGCAGGATCGAGCATCGGTTTTCGAAACCCCGAACGCGCCAACGCCCTCAGCCGGATACGCAGGTCAGCCGGAACCCCGTGAAGTCCGCCGTGAACGCCGCGTCGACGAGGTCCCGGGCGTGGATGCCCGCCATCGCACCGGTGAAGCGCAGCCGCGAGCCGTGGTCGTCGGACAGCCGGCTGAAGTCCAGGGCCGGTCCGACCGCCGTGCGCACCCCGTCCCGTACGTACCAGAACCGGGCTTCGGCCCCCTCGACCGTCACTCCCAGCGTCACCGGTGCCTCCACCGGCACGTCCACCACCGTGACTTGTCGCGCACCGTCCTCATCCCGCTCCACGAGCCCGAGCACCGTACGGCCACCCCTCCCGGGCACACCCCGCCACTGCTGTCCGCGCTGCGGCTCGTCCTCGGGCTCCGCCCAGGTCAGGTCCAGGCTGAGATACGCCTCGGCGCTGTACCAGAGCACCAGCCCGGCGGCCTGGGTGAAGGTCACCGGCCGTGCCTCGACGGTGACTTCGGCCTCCGCGCGGTGCTCGGTGACGCGCTGGGCCAGCAGGCTGGCCGCCCAGCGGGACTCGGGGCCATGCCGGCCGCGCAGCCGGATCCAGCCCGGGCGTGCCGTCGTGTCGGCCCAGGACGCGTCCGGCGCCTCGCGCGGGGTGCTCCACGGCCAGGACAACCCCTCGGGCATGGCGGTGCGAGGAGGCAGCGGGTGCGGCCGGGTCGGCACGTCGACGTCCACCGCCGGGTGCCAACCGCCCTGCCGCAGCCGGGGCCAGCCCTCCGCGTCCCAGGTCACCGCCTGGATCGCGGTCTCCCGGCCGAGCGTGCAGCGACGGCCCTGCGGCGTCTGCAGCGGACGGGCCGTCAGATGACTGAGCAGCCACTGCCCGTCCGGGGTCTCGAACAGCTCGCCGTGCCCGGCCTTCTGCAACGGCACGCTCTCGTCGTCCCGCGTCGTCAGCAGCGGCCGGTCGTCGAGTGCGTACGGCCCGGTCAGCTCCCGGCTGCGGGCCACCCGCACCCCGTGTTCCCAGCCCGTGCCGCCCTCCGCGAGCACCAGGTAGTACCAGCCGTCGCGCCGCAGCAGCTTCGGCCCCTCGATCAGCCGGTCGTGCTGGAGCAGCAACTGCGTCCGGCCGACGGGGCGCAACGTGTCCCGGTCCAGCTCCGTGACGACGATCCCCGCGAACCGCCGCCCTCCCGGCCGATGGTCGTTCTGCAGGTTCAGCAGCCACAGCCGGCCGTCCTCGTGGAACAGCGCCGGATCGAAGCCATGGCTCACGACCCGGCGCGGGGCGCTCCACTCGCCGCCCACCTCGGTGGCCGTCGAGACGTACGTGTCGAGATCGAAGTACGGCGTGCCGACCGACCGCACGACGGTGTACGTCACCCAGAACCGCTCCCCGTCCCAGCTCAGCGACGGAGCCCAGATGCCGCCCGAGTCGGGCACCCCGGCCAGCGAACCCCCGGGAGCCGCGCCCTCGACATGCCCCGCGTACTCCCAGTGGGCCAGGTCCCGTGAGCGGTGGACCGGGATGGTCGGGAACCACTCGAAGGAACTGGTCGCCACGTAGTACCAGTCGCCGACCCGGGCCAGCGAGGGGTCGGGCGCGAAGCCGCGGAGGACGGGGTTGTGCAGGACGGTCACGCGGGGACTCCCGGGGAGTTGGGCGCCCGGGGGCCGCGGGGAGTCAGGTCACCCACGGCCCCCAGGAGTCAGGGAAGAAGGACGGCCGGGATCACTTGAGAGCGCCGAGCGTCACGCCCGTCCGCCAGTAGCGGCGCATCGCGACCATCATGATCGCCATCGGCACGATGGACAGCAGCGCGCCGGTCAGCACCAGACCGGTCAGGTCGATGCCGGACTCCAGCCGGGTGCCGGTCCAGTTGTAGAGGCCGAGGTTGAGCGTCCAGTTCTCCTTGCCGCGCAGCACGGTCAGCGGGAGGAAGAAGGCGTTCCAGGTGTTCACGAAGGCCAGCAGGAACACCGTCGCGCCGCCCGTCGTCATCATCCGCAGCACGATGCTGAAGAAGATCCGCAGCTCGCCGGCGCCGTCGATCCGGGCCGCCTCCAGCAGCTCGTAGGGGATCGTGGCCTCGGTGTACACCTTGGCCAGATACACGCTGAACGGGTTGATCAGGCAGGGGATCAGCATCGCCCAGGGGGTGTCCACCATGCCGATCGACGAGAACAGCAGATACAGCGGGAGCGTGAGCAGCGCGATCGGGATCAGGAACGAGCCCACGACACACGCGAAGATCGCGTTACGGCCCGGGAAGTCGAAGCGGGCCAGTCCGTAACCGGTTGCGAGAGCGATCAGCGTGCCGCCGAGGGAGCCGACCCCGGCGTACAGCAACGAGTTGGCCGTCCACCGCAGGAAGATGCCGTCCTGGTAGGTGAACACCTGGTGCAGGTTGTCCCACAGATGCCAGCCCGAGAACCACAGGCCGTTGCTCTGGTACAGCGCCGTACGGTCCTTCGTTGCGGCGACCATCAGCCACCACACCGGGAACAGGCTGTAGGCACTGGCCAGTACCAGCCCGACGAGGAGGAAGCGCTGACCGCCCCGCCCGCGCGAGGCCGGATCCGGACGGGACAGGCGCCGGACGCCGCGGACTTCGGGCCGTTCGGTGGCGGTCTGCTCGGTCAGCACCATCAGTCGGCCTCCTTCGAGGTGAGCCGGTAGAAGAGGAAGGAGGCGATGCCCAGGATCAGGGCGAGGAGCACGGACAGGGCGGCCGCGTAGTTGTAGTCGCCCGCGTTGAACGCCTGGTTGTAGATGATCATGATCGGGGTGAAGCTGTCGCTGACCGTCTGCGGAGTGATGTTCCGGAACAGCGCCGGCTCGTTGAAGATCTGCAGCATCTGGATGATCGACAGCAGACCGGTCAGGACCAGCGCCCCGCGCACGAACGGAATCTTGATGCTGCGCGCGATCCGCAGCTCGGAGGCACCGTCCAGCCGGGCCGCCTCGAACAGCTCACGCGGCACGCCCTGCAGTGCCGAGTAGATGATCACCATGTTGTAGCCGATGCCGTGCCAGGTCAGCAGGTTGCCGATGGACGGCCACACCATCGACGGCGCGAAGAAGTTCCAGTCGAGGCCGAGGGCCTTGCCGATCGGGGTGAGCGGACCGACGTCCGGGCTGTAGAGGTTGACCCACACGATCGCCGCGACCACGCCGGGGATCATGTACGGCACCAGCAGCAGGATCCGGAACCGGCTCGCCGCCCTGGAGGCGATCGCGTCCAGGAACAACGCCAGCAGCAGGCTGACCAGCAGCATGAACGGGATCTGGACACAGGCGAAGAGCACCACCCGCAGGATGGAGTTCATGAACGCCGAGTCGGTCAGGCCCTGTTCGTAGTTGTCGAGCCCGACGAACTCCGTCGTCGCGCCGCCGAGGCCGAGCCCGGACTGCTTCTCCGTGAACAGCGACTCGTAGGCGGCGTAGCCGATCGGGAGCAGATACAGGAAGACGAAGCCGAGCTGGAAGGGCACCGTGAACGCGGCACCCTTCCAGCGCAGGGAGCGAATCATCGAATGCCTCAGCCCTTGACGCTGATACCGCGGGACTTCAGGTCCTTGACCGTCCACTCCTGCATGTGCGCGAGCAGGTCGGTGACCTTCTCCTGCTTGTTGACCACCTTGGCCCACCCCGCCTGCAACTCCGTGAACATCGCGGTCCAGTTGGGCCCGTAGGTCCAGTCGGTGGTGACCGTGCCCAGACTGTCCGTCACGACCTTCTGCGCCGGCTGGTAGTTCTTGCCGAGCAGCTTCTGCGAGATCGACTCACCGACGTAGGAGCCGCTGTCCTCGAGCGCCGGCATCACGCCGTTGCCGGTCTCCGGGCTCGCCATGGTCTTGACCGCGTCCTGGTTCGTGGACATCCACAGCGCCGCCTTCGCCGCCTGCTCCTGGTTCTCGCACTGCTTGGTCACCAGGGTCACGCTGCCGGTCAGATTCGTACCGGCCGGCGTCTTGGCCGCCTCGCCCTTGTATGTCGGCCAGGGCGCCAGGGCCCAGTCGCCGAAGGACTTGGTGAAGTTCTGCACCATGCCGGCCATCTGCCAGGTGGAGATCTGCCGGGTCGCGGTGGCGCCGGTGTCGTAGCTGCGCTGCACGGCCGCGTAGTCGGCGAAGGACAGCTTGGCGTTCAGGTCGTTGTCGATGATCTCCTGGATCACCTTCGCGGCCTTGAGGGTGCCCTCGTCCTGGAAGTCCACCTTCCAGGCGTTGCCGTCGATCGCGTACCAGTGCGCCCCGGCCTGCATCGCGAGCACCTCCAGGGTGCTCGGGTCCTCACCGGCGTAGTTGGTGATCTTGATGCCGTGCTTCTCCAGCACCTTGCCCGCGGCGATGAAGTCGTCCCAGGTGGCCGGGGGCTTCAGACCGTACTTCTCGAAGATGTCGGTGCGGTAGATCGTGAACTGGGGCGCCGAGCTGGTGGGAACGCCGTAGAGCTTGCCCTGCACCTGCGCGCTCGCCCAGGCACCGGTGTTGAACTTGTCCTTCTCGCCCTCCACGTACTGCGTGATGTCGGCGAGCGCGTCCTGCGACACCCAGCTGGTCACGTACTCGGCGGTGTTCTGCACCAGGCAGGGGGCGTTGCCGGCCTTCACCGCGTTGGTGAGCTGCTTCTGCATGGTGAGCTGGTCGGTGACCTTCGTGTACTTCAGCCGGATGTCCTTGTGCGAGGCGTTGAACGCCTTGACGACCGCCTCCTGGCCGTTGGCCCAGCCCCAGAAGGGGAGGGTGACCGGACCGGACTTCGACGCGGCGTCGTCGCCCGAGCCGGATCCGCCACAGGCGGAGAGCAGACCTGTCAGCGCGATGCCCGCGACAGCGGCGGAGGCGAACCTTCTCCGGGGGCTGGTGAAGTTCATCTGACCGTGATCCTTCGGAATAGGACGTTCTCAGAACGAGAGGATGGCGGCGGCTCGGTGGTGCCGGCCGGGAACGGCGGCCGGAAAACCGTCGGCTCGCGGTTGCGGGGGGTCGGCCAAGCAGAAGCTGTAGTAAGCGGTTGCTGGGACGGTAGGCGGACGGATCCGCTCAGATCAAGAGGTGCGCGTCAATTTGTTACGGCGGATTGTCCGGCGGGTTGCCGCCCGGCGTACGGCGCGCCCTCGCGTCGGGCTCGGTATACGTACAGGTCAAAGCGCTGGCAGGAGCGCCGGTCCGCAACGCGGCGGGCACGTCGACGCTCCCCGTGAGGGGCCGTAAAGTCTCTGGAAAACGGTTACGTAACGCAGGGCTCAGCGTCAGACGCGTGTCGCCGGCGGCCGCACCGAGTTGCGGACCACGACATGCGTGCCCAGCACCAGATGGTCGCCGTCGGCGCTCTTGCGGCGGCCCGCGCCGCCCTCGCGCCGGTCGGCCACCGCGCGCAGCGCGACCCGGCCCATCTCCTCGTACGGCACGTGCACGGTGGTCAGTTGGGGTGTGAGCTGGGAGGCGAGCGGGATGTCGTCGTAGCCGACGATCGAGACGTCCTCGGGTACCCGCAGGCCCGCCGCGCGCAGGGCCTGCGCGGCGCCCGCGGCGACCACGTCCGTCCCGGCGAGCACCGCGGTGAAGTCCGGTGTGTCGTGCAGGGCCGCCTGGACCGCCTCGTAGCCGTGCTCGTAGTCGTACGGGCCGTGCCGGACCATGCCCGGGTCGAAGGGCACGCCGTACGCCTCGAAGGCCCGCTGTGCTCCCTTCAACCTGCCCTGGGCGGTGGTCAGTTCGGCATGCCCGGGCAGGACGAGGACGCGTCGGTGGCCGGCCGACAGCAGGTGGCTGGCCATCGCGTAGGCGCCGCCCTCGTTGTCGTAGTCGACCGTGGTCGCCGGGACGTCGCCCTCCAGCGGGGGCCTGCCCACCAGGACCAGGTGCGAGCCGGCCGCGTCCAGGGAACGGGCGAAGCGGGCCATGCGCAGCTGGTACTCGTCGTAGTCGTAGGCGCCGCCGAGCAGGATCACGGCGGCCACGCCCTGCTGCCGCATGAGGTTCACCAGGGCCAGCTCGCGCTCCGGGTCGTCGCCGGTCGTGCCGACCAGGGAGAGCCAGCCGCGCAGTGTGGCGGCGCCCTCGACGCCCTTCGCGACGTGCGCGAACGCGGCGCCGGTGATGTTGTTGATGAGGATCGCCACCGTCGGTGTGCCGCCGCCGGCGAGGGAGCGGGCGTGGGCGTTGGTGACGTAGTCCAGGTCCCGGACCACCTTCATCACCCGGCGGCGCAGCTCCTCCGACACCGGGTAGTTGCCGGACAGCACCCGCGAGACGCTGGCCACGGAGACGCCCGCGCGCTCCGCGACGTCGCGGATGGTCGCCCGGCCGGCGTCACTCGTCGCCTTGCGCTGACTCACCCTTGCGGCTCCTTCACGGTAGTGGTCCGGCCTGTTGCCGTCCGGCCGGTGGCGGGTCCGGCCGCGCCGACTGCGGCGGTCGTGCCGACGCCGTGCGGAAACCGTATCCCATCGTTACTCAAGGGCCGGAGGGCCTGTGGACAGCGGTTGAACGCGCCTGCCCGGCATGACGCGTGCCGGAATCGCACGCCGTGCGGTGACGACTCGCGTCGCGTTCTCACGGCGCCGGTCACCGAGCCGTGACGCGGTCTGTGGCGGCGTTCCTCCGGCAGGCACACTGAGTGGCGGTACGGAAACGCCGGCGGCACGGGGGAGGCGCGATGGACTCGGCTGTGGCGGGCCTGCTGGTGGCAGTCGTGGGCGTGGGCGGCACGCTGGGGTCGGCGTGGCTGACCCAGCGCCGCGGGGACGTGTCCCGCCGCGAGGAGTGGGAACGGCTCGAAGGGACGCGCCGCGCCGAGATCGCCGCCCGGCTGACGGAGTCGGGCCGGGAGACCCGCAGAGCGGCGTACACGGAGTTCAACGCCGCCGCCCGCCACTATCTGGCGACCCTCAACGACCACTCCCACGTCCTGCGCATCGGGTACGACCCGCAGGAGTCGCTGGCCGCGGTCGAGGCGGCCCGCGTGGACTACCGTCGCCGCTACGCCGAGGCCCAGATGATCGTGCCGGACAGCGTGCTGTCAGAGGTGAAGCGGGTCGACAGCGACGTGAATTCCGTCTACGGCGTCCTGGCCCGCCTGACCCGTGGCACCACACGCGAAGGCGACGACATCGAGGGCGTGCGGGATGCGATCAGGCAGGGCTGGCAGGACCTGTCCAGGATGCGCACCGCGATGCGTGAGGACCTGGGAGTGACCAGGCCGTCCCCGGACTGAGGCTGCTTCGCCGGCCGACGTCGAGATCCTTCCTCGTCGCCCGGCTGCCCGCCCGTCGACGCCCGGCCGGTTCGTACGCGGGATCTGCGCCGCGTCGCCGAAAGACCCGCCTGTCATGGCGTGTCCGCCGGGGAGAGAGGCCGGTCCCGCCCGGCCGGCCATGAGTCCGGACCGCCAGCCCGCCACGGCGTCACGCCACCCGTGCCAGATCCGACCGTCGCACCTCGTGGACCGGCGGCACGCCCGCCGCCAGGCGCTCCAGTTCCTCCACCACGATGCGGCCGAGCCGCTCCAGTTCGTTGCCCAGTGAGCCGGCGATGTGCGGAGTGAGGAACACGTTGGGCAGCCGGTACAGCGGCGAGCCGGCGGGCAGCGGTTCCGGGTCGGTGACATCGAGGACCGCGCTGAGCCGGCCCGAGACCAGCTCGCCGGTGAGCGCCTCGTGGTCGACCAGCGCGCCCCGGGCGGTGTTGATGAGCACGCCCCCGTCCCGCACCAGGGCGAGCCGGTCGCGGTCGAGCATGTGGTGGGTCTCGGGGATGTCGGGGGCGTGCAGGCTCACGATGTCGCTGCGTCTGAGCAGGTCCTCCAGCGACAGCGACTCGGCACCGAGCGCGGCGGCCTCGGCCGGGCTCACATACGGGTCGTGCAGCAGGACGGTGAGGTCGAACGGCCGCAGCAGTTCCAGCAGCCGGCGGCCCACACGGGACGCCCCGATGACGCCGACGCGGCGCCCGAGGTTGCCGGTCGCGGCGGTCTCGGCGGGGCCCGGATAGGCATGGGTACGGCGGAAGTGCTCCCGGTGGTCGAAGGTGTCCTTGCCCACCAGCAGGATCATCGCGAGCGTGTACTCCGCGACGGGCAGGGCGTTGCCCGTCACCGCGCTGGAGACGGTGACCCCGCGGTCCCACAGGGCCTCGCCGACCAGGGAGCGGACGGAGCCGGCCGCGTGCAGCACGGCGTCGAGCTTCGGGACCGCCGTGAGGACACCGGCGTCCAGGTGCGGGCAGCCCCAGCCGGTGATCAGCACCTCGGCGGACGCCAGGGCACCGGCCGCGGCCGGATCGGCGAAGTCCCGCACCACCAACCCGGGGTCGATGTCGGCCGTGCGCCTCAGTCGCTCCATCAGCGGCGGAGGGAAGAGCAGCGGGAGGTGCACCGGGTCCATCGCGAACACGGTCCGCGGCAGCTGAGGGCTGGGCATGACTCTCCTGGAGCAGAGGGCGGGGGATGGAAACAGTTTCAGAAAGCGCCTTCTACCGTAGATCCGCCGGGAAGCGGCGGTCAATCGGCAGGGCGGGGATGACGGCGGAAGGTGCCGGTTCGGCGCAACGCCCGTGATGAGCGCAGGTCGTGGCGCGACGAGGGCAGGTGAGGTCGGTGGAGTGGGGGGAGGGGGCGGGTGCGGTCGGGTGATGGGGCCGGGGTGGCGATCCCTCCGTGCGGCGCGGCACGAGACCTGGCCGTGGAAATCGATTACTTCCGTTTCGGTGAGGGTGGGTGGAGCCTGAGTGGCCCGCTGTCGATGTCTCGATGCCCGGTCGACCCGTTCGGCAACCGGTTCCCGAGTTGTTGCCCAGTCGAGCGTGCGGACGTCCCTGGTCACGGCGGTCGGGGCGCCCTCCAATGGCTTGATCACGCCGACCGAAAACAGGTCTGACCCGCCCTCAAGCTGATGACGCCGAGGTTACACAGTCTTTTCGAAAATTCGTCAAGGCCCTTGACGCGCCATGCCGACCGGAAGAAGCTCTGCCCCACGCACAACAACCGGTTGCTAAGCACGCCGGAAACGCAAGGAGGTGTGCGTTCATGCACCCACGTGCTGGTGCTTCCCTGAGCCGCCGCCGATTCCTCGCCCTCTCGGCAGCGGGCGCCGCGACCGGCGCGGCGACGCTGAGCGGCTGCGCGATGCAGGTCTCCAGCGGCGTCAGCGGCGGCGGCGAGACCGTCACGCTGATGGCCAAGCCCGACGACCTCTCCCCGGAGCTGGTCAGACAGGCCCAGAAGGACATCGGCGTCAAGATCGTCACGGTGCGGTACGACATCACCAAGCTCATCGGGATGATGACCAACGGCGCCCCGCCCGATCTGGTGCGCGGTGTAGGCGCCACGGACGCGCCCTACTTCGCGGCGCGGGACGTCATGGAGGACCTGGACCCCTACTTCGCCGGGAGCGGCGTCCTCGAGGTCGACGACCTGGACCCGGTCAACGACCTGTGGCGCTTCGACGGCCGCACCCAGGGCAAGGGCCCCCGCTACGGCATGGCGAAGGACTTCTCCCAGGACTCCATGTTCTGGTACAACACGGCCCTCTTCGACGAGGCGGATGTCGACTACCCGCCGGAGACCGAGCCGGTCACCTTCGAGGAGTGGCTGGAGAACGCCGAGCGGCTGACGCGGCGCAAGAACGGCCAGACGACCGTCTTCGGCGGCAGCTACAACGGCGTGTTGACGCCCAACCTGCTGGCGAGCCTCACGGTGGCGGCCGGAGGCAGCCTCTTCACCGACGACTTCTCCCGCGTCGACTTCACCACCCCCGAGGCCCGCAAGGCGCTGAACTGGTACATCGAGTACGGCAGGGCCAGGGTCGGCCCCAGCATCGTCCAGCCCGACCCCAACGCCTGGGACGGGCCCACCTTCCAGGCGAACCGCATGGCCATGTCGAACTCCGGCTACTGGCTCGGCGGCCTGATCAACTCCGACAAGAAGCTGGCGCCGCACGCCCGGCTCGCACCGGCCCCGGTGTTCGAGGGCGGCCGGCGGGTCAGCCCCTGCCAGGCGGGCACCGGCCTGTGGATGCCGAAGAAGGCGAAGAACAAGGACGCCGCCTGGCGGGTCTTCGAGTGGTTCTTCGGCGAGGGACCGGCCAAGGCCCGCGCCGCCGGCGGCTGGGGCATCCCCACCCTGAAGTCCCTGCGCCCGCTGATGCCCGCCCAGGAGGACTACCAGAAGCGGGTGCTCAAGGTGCAGAACGCCGAGCTGAAGCACTTCTCGGTGATCGCCTACACCCCCTACGCCACGGCGGACTCCCTCTACGCACTGTTCAACCAGGAGGCCCCGGCCGCGATGAACGGCCGCATCTCCGTCGATGCCCTGGCCGGCCGCCTGAACTCGGTCATGAACGAGCAGCTGAAGCGCGGTAAGGAGCAGGTGGGATGACGGTCGACCAGATACCCGTCACGGGGCGGACCGGCCCGGCCGCGCGTGCCGACCGCACGACACCGGCCCAGCGGCCCCGGATCTCCATGACGGCGCGCAGGCATCGCGCTTTCTACCTGTTCACCTCGCCCTGGATCATCGGTTTCCTGCTGCTGACGGTCGTGCCGATGGCGTACGCGCTGTGGCTGAGCTTCACCACCTACGACGGCATCTCGCCGCATTGGAGCTATGTCGGGCTCGGCAACTACACCGAGCTGTTCTCCGACCCGCAGACCTGGAACTCCCTGGGGCGCACGGGCCTGTTCGCCCTCACCTCGGTGCCGCTGTCGATCATCGCCGGGCTCGGGCTCGCGGTCCTGGTCAACCGGCCGATCAAGGCGCGCGGACTGTTCCGCACCCTGCTCTATCTGCCGGCCGTGGTGCCGCCGGTCGGTGTGGGCCTCACCTTCAAGGCGCTCTTCGACCAGAACTCCGGTGCCGCCAACGGCGTCATCACCCTCTTCGGCTTCGACGCGCTCGGCTGGCTCGCCGACCCCTACGCCCGCTACGTGCTGCTGATGAGCGTGCTGTGGGCCGCCGGAAACGTCATGATCATCTCGCTGGCCGGGCTCCAGGACGTGCCCCGCGAACTGCACGAGGCCGCCCGTATCGACGGGGCGAGCGCCTGGCGGACCTTCCGCAGCATCACCGTGCCGCTGCTGTCGCCCGTCCTGCTCTTCCAGACGGTCACCGGCGTGATCGCCTCGGTGCAGACCATCATGCCGCTGCTGCTGTCCCCGGACGGCACGACCGCGGGCGTCACCGCGCTGCCGCAGTCCAACTACCTCTACATGATGCATGTGTTCTCGCAGTACTTCGCGCTCGGCCGCTACGGCTACGCCTCCGCACTGCTGTGGGTGCTCTTCGTTCTGATCCTCATCGTGACCGGACTCATCTTCAGGTTCACGTCCGGCGTGGTGTTCTACAACGTCGACCCGGAGGCGAAGAAGTGACCGCCACCAGCCTGCCCCCGAACTCCGCGCCCCGGGTGCGGGTGCGCGTCAACCGCCTCGTCCTCTACACGGTCCTCGTCGCCCTCACCGGGCTGTTCATCGGCCCGTTCGGCTGGCTGATCCTGTCCGGCCTGAAGACCCCGGCGGAGCTGGCCGCCTCGCCCGTGCACTGGCTGCCCACCCACGTCCAGTGGCACAACTTCGCCGACGCCTTCAACCTGATCGACTTCCTCGGCTACGCCCGCAACTCCCTGGTCATCGCCCTGATCTACGCCACGCTCGTCACGCTCAGCTCGGCCTGGGTCGGCTTCGGCTTCGCCCGCCTGGACGCCCCCGGCAAGAAGACGCTGTTCGGCATCCTCATCGGCTCGATGATGCTGCCCCAGATGATCACCCTGCTGCCGACGTACCTGATCTTCGCGAAGCTCGGCATGGTCGACACGTACTGGCCGTGGGTGTTCTGGGGACTGGCCGCCGCCCCCTATCTGGTCTTCCTCTTCCGGCAGTTCTTCGCCGGTCTGCCCCGCGAGCTGGAGGAGGCCGCGATCGTCGATGGCTGCGGTTACGGCACCATCTTCTGGCGGATCTTCCTGCCGCAGTCCTGGCCGGTGCTGTCCGCGAGCTTCGTGATCGCCTTCACCTGGTCCTGGGGCGACTACATCGCCCCCCAGTTGCTGCTGTCCACCGACAAGTCGACGCTGGCCGTCGCCGTCATGAGCACCTACGTCACCTCGGCCGGAACGCCCGTGGCCAACCTCCAGGCAGCGGCCTCCGTGATGTACGTCGTGCCGATCCTGCTGATCTTCCTGATCGCCCAGCGCGGCTTCGTCGCCGGCATGTCCACCACCGGCCTGAAGTGACCTCGGCCGTCCCCCGTCTTCGTATCCGCAAGGAGCTCACCATGACCCCGTCCCTGTCCCGCCGAGACGCCCTCCAGGCGGCCGGTGCCACCGTCCTCGCCGCCGGGCTCACCCACCTCACGGCCACGAGCGCCCAGGCCGCCGACACCGCCGCCGCGCCGAAGCTGGTGACCTACCCCCGCCCGGCCGCCATGCCGACCAACACCAGTTTCAAGGTGCGGGTCCGTACCGCCCCCGACGGCGAGTGGCAGACGCTGGACATCTGGCGGCCCCAACTGGGGGAGATCAACCCGACCACGGGGTCGAGCAAGATCTACAACTCGTCGCTGGCTTACTTCGACTTCCAGGGCTCCGTCGAGGTCGAGGTCACCTACCTCAAGGGCGGCACCACCAAGGTCCGGGTCAGACCGGACTCCTACGGCATCAAGCCCGAAGTGGGCGGCGACACCGTGCGGTTCACGCTCGACCAGCCGCGCAATGTCGTCGTGCAGATCAACGACGACATCTTCGACGTCCTCCACCTGTTCGCCCGCGCGATCGAGAAGAAGATCCCGAAGCAGGACGACCCGAACGTCCTCTACTACGGCCCCGGCGTCCACACCACCGCCGACGGCTATCTGAACGTCCCCTCCGGCAAGACCGTGTACCTCGACGGCGGCGCCGTCCTCAAGGCGACCGTCGTCTTCCGGAACGTGGAGCATGCCGGGATCGCCGGCCGCGGCGTGCTCGCCGGGACGGCGGCGGGCGGTGCCCTCGTGGAGAACTCGCGGAACATCTCCATCGGCGCCGTCACCGTCCTCAACCCGAACGGCTACGCCGTCCAGCTCGGCGAGGCCACCGGCGTCACCATCAAGGGCCTCGGCTCCTTCAGCTCCAAGGGCTGGGGCGACGGCATCGACGTCTTCTGCAGCAGCAACGTCGTCATCGACGGCGTCTTCATGCGCAACTCCGACGACTGCATCGCCATCTACACCCACCGCTGGGAGTACTACGGCGACACGAGCAACATCACCGTCCGCAACTCCACCCTGTGGGCGGATGTCGCGCACCCCATCAACGTCGGTACGCACGGCAACACCGACAACCCCGAGGTGCTGAAGAACCTCACCTTCAAGAACCTCGACATCTGCGACCACCGCGAGCCCCAGATGGGCTACCAGGGCTGCATCGCCCTCAACCCGGGCGACAGCAACCTGATCAAGAACGTGAAGGTCGACAACGTCCGCGTCGAGGACTTCCGCTGGGGCCAGCTCATCCACATGCGGATCATGTACAACACGAAGTACAACACCTCGGTCGGCCGCGGCATCCAGAACGTCTACGTCAAGGACCTCTCCTACACGGGCAAGCCGCTCGCCACCTGCCTGCTGCTCGGCTACGACGCCAAGCACGCCATCAAGGACGTCACGTTCGAGAACCTCGTCGTCAACGGCACCGTCATCGCCGACTCAATGAAGAAGCCGACCTGGTACCTCACCACCGACACCATCCCGATGCACGCCAACGAGCACGTGCTGAACCTGAAGTTCCTCACCACCGCCGAGGCGGCCGCCGCATCATGAGCACCAGCCTCCCGAGACCGATCGCACCGAGCCGCCGGGGCTTCCTCGGCGGTGCCGCCGCCCTGCTGCTGGTGTCCGGGGCGAGCGGCCTGCTCGCGCCCGGCACCGCCCGGGCCGCCACGGCCGGCCCCCGGACGTTCACGCACCCCGGACTGCTGCACAGCGCCGACGACCTGGCCCGGATGAAGACGGCGGTCGCCGCGAAGGAAACACCGGTCCACGACGGTTACCTCGCCTTTTCCGCCCACGCGCGCTCCAAGTCGACGTACACCGTCCAGAACACCGGCCAGATCACCTCCTGGGGCCGGGGCCCCACCAACTTCCAGAACCAGGCCGTCGCCGACTCGGCCGCCGCCTACCAGACCGCGCTGATGTGGTGCATCACAGAAGAGCGCGCCTACGCCGACAAGGCCCGGGACATCCTCAACGCCTGGTCGGCGTCCCTCACCGCCGTCACCGGCGCCGACGGTCCGCTCGGCGCGGGCCTCCAGGCCTTCAAGTTCGTCAACGCGGCCGAACTGCTGCGGCACAGAGGCTACGACGGCTGGGCGCAGGAGGACATCGCCCGCTGCGAGGAGTCCTTCCTGCGCGTCTGGTATCCGGCGATCTCCGGCTACATGCTCTACGCCAACGGCAACTGGGACCTCACCTCCGTCCAGTCCATCCTGGCCATCGGCGTGTTCTGCGAGGAGCCGACCCTCTTCGAGGACGCCCTGCGCTTCGCCGCCGCCGGCGCGGGCAACGGCAGCGTCCCGCACCGCATCGTCACCGACGCGGGACAGGGCCAGGAGTCCGGCCGTGATCAGGGCCACGAGCAACTCGCCGTCGGCCTGCTCGCGGACGCCGCGCAGGTCGCCTGGAACCAGGGCGTCGACCTGTACGCCTTCGACGACGACCGGCTGCTGAAGAACGTCGAGTACGCCGCCCGCTACAACCTCGGCGGCGACGTCCCGTTCGTCCCCGACCTGGACCGCACCGGCAAGTACATCAAGACCTCGGTCTCGGCCGTCGGACGCGGCACCCTGCCGCCCCTCTATGAGATGGCGTACGCGCACTACGCCGGGGTCCGCGGCCTCGACACCCCGTACACCAAGGCGGCCGTCTTCCGGGACGCCGACGGTGCTCGCGTGGTCGAGGGCGGCAACGACGACCTGCCCGGCTGGGGCACCCTCACCTTCGCCGGTACGAAGGCCCCTGCCCCGTCCGTGCCCACCGCCCCGGCCGGTGTCACCGCGGTCGGCGACGACAGGTCCGTCACCGTGGCCTGGCTGCCCTCGGCGTGGGCGGAGTCGTACACCGTGCTGCGGGCGAGCAGCGCGGACGGGACGTACGAGAAGATCGCCACCGGTGTCGACAAGGCGACGTACACCGACCGCCGGACCCGCCCGGGGCGCACCTCGTACTACACCGTGGTCGCCGTCAACTCCCGTGGCCGGAGCGGCAGTTCCGCCTGGGCGTCCGCGGTACCCGGCCTCCCCGCCCCCTGGTCCACCCGGGACATCGGCGACGTCAGGATCCCCGGCTCGGCGGTCTTCGACGGCGAGCGGTTCGTGCTGGAGGCCTCCGGCACCGCCGACACCCACCGCCTGGCCCACCTGCCGCTGCGCGGCGACGGCACCATCACCGCGCGGATCGTGTGGCCGCTCAGCTCCCAGTACTCCAGGATCGGCGTCACCGTACGGGCCGGCCTGGACGCGGACGCGGCCCATGCCGCCATGGTGATCCAGGGCCTGCCGCTGCACACCTGGAGCGGAGTGTGGAGCGTACGGCCGAAGGCGGGGGCCGGGATCAAGGGCACCGGCAGTACGCCCGTGCCACCGTCCCAGCAGCAGACGATCACGACCGGCGCCGCCTTCCCGATCTCCTCCCTCGGCGAACTGCCCGAGTCGGCGACCCCGCTCCAGGCCCCGTACGTCGAGGGCGCGGGCGACGGCTACCGGCTGCGCATGCCGTACTGGGTCCGCGTGACCCGCCGGGGCGACCGCTGCACCGGCGCCATCTCCCCGGACGGCATCCACTGGACCGAAGTCGGCTCCAGCGAGGTCCGATTGGGCAAGACGGTCCATGTCGGTCTCACCCTCACCTCCTGCCTCGGCGTCGACGCCGACTACGCCGACACCGGCACCGGAGCCTTCGACAACGTCAGCATCACCTCCCGCACGGGCGCTGACATCTGGTCCGTGCCCCGCCCGGTCCGGGCCGCCGGTGACCTGCGGGCCGTCGCGGGCGCCGACGCGGTCGAGCTGGCCTGGACCGATCCGGACCTCTCGGCGCGCTACAAGGTGCTGCGCTCCACCTCCGCCAAAGGCCCGTTCGAGACGATCGCGACCGGCATCGGCCCCGTCGGCTTCGGCACCCGCGTTCGGTACGCCGACGCCACCGGCAAGCCCGGCACGACGTACCACTACGCCGTCGCGAAGACGAACAGCTCCGGGCGCGGCCCCCTGTCGGACGCGGCGAAGGCCGCGATGCCGACGCCGTCCGTGCCCCGACTCACCTCACCCACGGCGGCGTTCGCGAACAAGGGCGTTCCCTTCCAGCACCTCCTGCGCGCCTCGCACGAGCCGATCCGGTTCGCCGCGAAGGGACTCCCCGACGGCCTGCGCGTCGACCGGCGCACCGGCCTGATCTCCGGAACCCCCACCCGGACCGGCGCGTTCACGGTCACCACCACCGCGGGCAACGCCGCCGGAGACACCACCGGCACGCTCACCGTCACGGTCGGCACCCCGCCGCCCGAGCCCTGGAGCTACGGCGACCTGGGCGATGTCGTCCTCGACGACCGCGCCTACAGCACCCTCGGCGTGGTCGCCGTCCGGACCCCCGGCTCCACCGCCCACGAGGACGGGACCTTCGTGGTGCGGGGCGCCGGGACCGACCTCACCGTCAACAACCAGGGCATGACAGGTCAGTTCGTACGACGGCCCGTCAGCGGTGACTGCGAGGTCACCGTCCGCCTGGTCTCCCGCGCCGGAGCCGGCGGCGACCGGGTCGGCCTGCTGATGGCCAAGTCCCTGTCGCCGTTCGACCAGGCGGCCGGGGCGATCGTCACCGGCGGCACGAGCGCCCAGCTGATGCTGCGCCCGACCGTCGCCGGAAAATCCACCTTCACGGGCAACGCGGCGGTCACCGCCCCCTGCCTGCTGCGGCTGAAGCGCACCGGGACGCACTTCACCGCATCCGCCTCGACCGACGGCGGCGCCACCTTCACCCCCCTCGCCGAGGGAGACCTCCCCGGCTTCGGTGACGCCCCCTACTACGTGGGCCTCGTGGTCTGCTCCCGCGACCCCCTGGCCCGCAGCACCACCGAGTTCGACGAGGTGAGCATCACCCCCATGTAGCACTCCACCGATGGGAGAAGCCCCCACATGAGCCGCACATCCCCCCACACGCACCACGAGGGCGGCCAGGTGAGCCGCCGCGGTCTGCTCAAGACCGCCGGCGGCCTCACCGCGGCCCTCGCCCTCGGCGCCACTGCCACCGCCACCACGGCGGACGCCGCCCCCGGCACCTTCACCCACCCCGGCATGCTCCACAACGCCGGCGACATCAACCGCGCCAAGGTCAGGGTCGCCGCGGGCACCGACCCCTGGCTGTCCGGCTGGAACAGGCTGACCGCCAACTCGCACTCCCAGTCCACCTGGAGCCCCCGGGCCACCGCGACGATCATCCGCGGCGGCACCGGACAGAACTACGGCCTCCTCTACAACGACATCGCGGCCGCCTACCAGAACGCGCTGCGCTGGAGGGTCGGCGGCACCGAGGCCAACGCCCAGTGCGCCGCCCGGATCCTCAACGCCTGGGCGACCACGCTGACGACGGTCACCGGAAACGCCGACCGGTTCCTCGCCGCCGGCCTCTACGGCTGGCAGTTCGCCAACGCGGCCGAACTCATGCGGGACTACAGCGCGTTCGACCTCGCCGCCTTCCAGGAGATGATGGTCAAGGTCTTCTACCCGCTCAACAACCAGTTCCTGACCGGCCACAACGACGCCTGCATCACCAACTACTGGGCCAACTGGGACCTGTGCAACATGGCCTCCGTCCTGGCCATCGGCATCCTCAACAACGACGGCGCCAAGTACGACCAGGCCGTCGACTACTTCAAGAACGGCGCCGGAAACGGCTCCATCAAGAACGCCGTCCCGTTCCTGTACGGCAACGTCGAGGGCTACGACCTCGGCCAGTGGCAGGAGTCCGGCCGCGACCAGGGCCACACCGTCATGGGCATGGGCCAGATGGGCGCCCTGTGCGAGATGGCCTGGAACCAGGGCGAGGACCTCTACTCGTACGACGGCCGCCGCTTCATGAAGGCCGCCCAGTACGTCGCCAAGTACAACCTCGACATGGACGTGCCCTTCACCACCTACAACTGGGGCAGCGGCCAGAACTGCTCCCCGCAGTCGCAGACCGTGCCCGGCGCCGGGTCGCGCGGCCAGGTCCGCCCCGTGTGGGCGATGCTCCACTACCACTACGGCCGGCGCCTGCTCCTCGACGACAAGTACATCTCCCAGATGTGCTTCTCCGTCGCCCCCGAGGGCGGAGGGGGTGACTACGGCAGCGACAGCGGCGGCTACGACCAGCTCGGGTTCGGCACCCTGATGTACGCCAAATAGCCGTCGAACCGGCTCGTGCACCGGAATACCCGTGAGCGATGTGGTGCTCTGGTGATACCGGTGCACGAGCTCGGCGAAGGGCTGGTGGGCGCATGACGGCAGACCAGACGGATCCCGTGGTCAGGAGCCCGTACGGGGCCGTACGCGGCAGGTACGAGCGGGGAGTCGCCGTCTTCCGCGGCATCCCGTACGCGGCGCCCCCCTTCGGCCCCCGCCGCTTCCGCCCGCCCGTCCCCCTCCCGCCCTGGGACGGCGTCCGGGACGCCGGCGCCTTCGGCCCCACCCCGCCCAAGCCCCCGTACTCCGGCGCCTTCGCCCACTATCTGTCCGACCCGGTCGTGCCCGGCGACGACTGCCTCAACCTCAACGTCTGGACCCCCGAACCGGCCCCCGGAGCCCGCCTCCCCGTCCTCGTCTGGCTGCACGGCGGCGCCCTGACCAGGGGGTCCTCCGCAGTACCCGTCTACGACGGCCATGCCTTCGCCCGTGACGGCGTCGTCTGTGTCTCGGTCAACTACCGGCTGGGCGTCGAGGGCTACGGACTGTTCCCCGACACGCCCCCGAACCCCGGCCTGCGCGACCAGATAGCCGCCCTGACCTGGGTGTACGAGGCCATCGAGGCCTTCGGCGGCGACCCCGGCCGCATCACCCTCGCCGGCCAGTCCGCCGGGGCGATCAGCATCGGAGCCCTCGTCGCCGCCCCGCAGACACAGGGGCTGGTCCGGCGGGCGGTCCTGCAGAGCGGGCCGCCCGAGGCGTCCGAGCGGGCCAAGGTACGGCGGATGGTGCGCCGGATGGCCACCCGGCTGAAGATCCCGGCCACCGCCGAGGCCTTCGCCGCCGTCGACCGCGACCTGCTGCTGAGCGCCCAGGCCGAGGTGGGCAAGCTGAGCAGCCCGGTCGTCGGCGGCCCCGCCTTCGGCATCGTCGTCGACGGCGACACCGTCCCGCGCGACCCGCTGGAGGCCCTTACCGAGGGCGGCGCGGCCCCCGGGGCCGAGCTGCTGATGGGCTGGACCCGGGACGAGTACCGGCTGTGGCTGGTCCCGGGCGGCCTCCTGGAGCGCGTCGACCGCCTCGGAGCGGTCGCCCTGGCCGGTGCCATGGCCCGCTGCCACTGCGGCAGCGAGGTCCCGCGCGGCTACCGCGCCCTGCACCCCGAGGCGAGCACGGCGGACATCGTCGGCCAGCTCGTCACCGACCACCTCCTCCGCATCCCCCTGCACCACCTGGCCGACGCCCGGACGGAACCCTCGTACCTCTACGAGTTCGCCTGGCCCTCGAACCTCCCCGGCCTCGGCGCCTGCCACGCGCTGGAGCTCGGTTTCGTCTTCGACACCGGGGAGGTCCCCGAGTCCCGCAAACTGGCCGGCGAGGGCGCCCCGCAGGACCTGGCCGACGCGATGCACGCCGCGTGGGTGCGCTTCGCCACGGACGGCGACCCGGGCTGGGAGCGCTCTGACGAGGCCCATCCG
>NZ_JBHUQX010000148.1:0-20109 GCF_042674225.1 Streptomyces sp. NPDC056948 | reverse complement strand
CTGGCATGCCTAGGCCGAAGCCGGCGGATACAAAGACCGGGGCAGCTGTGAGGCCGCCGCCCCGTCCAGCAGCCAGAGCGTCCGGCTGCGACCGTACGCCCCGGCCGCCGGCGCCTGAATCTCCCCGGCTCCCGACAACGCGATCGCCGCCGCCTGGGCCTTGTCCTCCCCTGCCGCGAGAAGCCACACCTCGCGGGCCGCACGGATCGCCGGCAGCGTCAGCGTCACCCGGGTCGGCGGCGGCTTGGGCGCGCCGTGGACGCCCACGACCGTACGGTCCGTCTCGCGTACCGCCGGCAACTCCGGGAACAGCGAGGCGACATGCGTGTCCGGGCCGACGCCGAGCATCAGCACGTCGAACGTCGGCACGGGGCCGTGGTTCTCCGGGCCCGCCGCCCGCGCCAGTTCCTCCGCGTACGCGGCCGCCGCCGCGTCCACGTCGGCGCCGTGGGGGCCGTCCGACGCGGGCATCGCGTGCACCCGCTTCGGATCGAGCGGCACCGCGTCCAGCAGCGCCTCCCTCGCCTGCGTGATGTTGCGCTCCGGGTCGCCCTCGGGCAGGAACCGCTCGTCGCCCCACCAGAGGTCGAGCCGGCTCCAGTCGACGGCGTCCCGGGCGGGCGCCGCGGCCAGCGCGGCCAGCAGGCCGTTGCCGTTGCGGCCGCCCGTCAGGACCACGGACGCCGCACCCCGGGAGGCCTGCGCGTCCACGATCTTCGTGATCAGCCGGGCCGCCGCGGCCTGCGCCATCAGCTCCTTGTCGCGGTGCACGACCAGCTGCGGTGCCGTACTCACTTCGTCGTAGCCCTCACTTCGTCGTCGCCTTCCGTACCGGTTCCAGCGCAGGCGGTTCCTGCTTCACCGGTGCCTGCGCCGTCGCTTCCGCAGCGGGTGCTTTCGCAGCCGTTTGGACGGGAGCGGGGAGGGCGAGTCGTGCTCGCCCGTCACTTTTGGGCTCTCCGCTCTCTCCTTTGGCCACCGATTCCTCGGAGACCCGCGGCGCGGGAGCCGCCCAGGAGGACTTCAGCCGGTCCACCCCGTACCGCAGGGCCGACGCGTATGTGTCGTCCGGGTCCAGCCGCCGCAGCTCCTCCGCTATCAGCTCGGCCGTGTCCCGGCGCTTGAGCGCCACGCCGCGGTCCGGCTGGCCGTCGATGGAGAGTGTGGCGAGGGAGCCGTCCGGGCGGTCCAGCTTGATCGGGCCGCAGTTGGTGTCCAGACGGACCGCCGTCAGACCGGGTCCGCCGGACAGCGAGCGCTTCACGGGGACGTCCAGCCGGTCCGCGAGCCACATCGCCAGCAGCTCGCAGCTCGGGTTGAACTCCTCGCCCTCCACCTCGACGGCCCTGACCTCGCAGGTGACCTGGTCGAGGGCCGCCGCCAGCATGGAGCGCCAGGGCGTGATGCGGGTCCAGGACAGGTCCGTGTCGCCGGGGGTGTAGGTCCCGGACCGGGTCGCCAGGTCCCGTACCGGCTGCTCGGAGGCGTAGGTGTCGGTGACACGGCGCTGGGCGAGGGCACCCAGCGGGTCCTTCGCCGGGTCGAGCGGCGCGCTCACCGGCCACCACACCACCACCGGGGCGTCCGGCAGCAGCAGCGGCAGCACCACGGACTGGGCGTGTTCGGCCACCTCGCCGTACAGGCGGAGCACCACCGTCTCACCCGAGCCGGCGTCCGCGCCCAGGCGGACCTCCGCGTCGAGGCGGGACTGCGTGCGGTCGCGGGGCGAGCGGGAGACGCGCTTGATGACCACGAGCGTGCGCGAGGGATGCTCGTGCGAGGCGTCGTTCGCCGCCTTCAGCGCGTCGTAGGCGTTCTCCTCGTCCGTCACGATGACCAGCGTGAGCACCATGCCGACCGCCGGGGTGCCGATCGCCCGGCGGCCCTGCACCAGCGCCTTGTTGATCTTGCTGGCGGTGGTGTCCGTCAGGTCTGTCTTCATGGCCGGCGCCAGCTCCGTCCGTGTCGCTCGAGCATTTCGTCCGCCTCGACGGGCCCCCAGGTACCGGCCGGGTACTGGGCGGGCTTGCCGTTCTTGTCCCAGTACTGCTCGATCGGGTCGAGGATCTTCCAGGACAGCTCGACCTCCTCGGTACGCGGGAAGAGGTTCGAGTCACCGAGGAGAACGTCCAGGATGAGGCGCTCGTACGCCTCCGGGCTGGACTCCGTGAAGGACTCGCCGTACGCGAAGTCCATGGACACGTCCCGGATCTCCATCGACGTGCCGGGGACCTTCGAGCCGAAGCGGACCGTCACGCCCTCGTCCGGCTGGACGCGGATGACGATCGCGTTGGAGCCCAGCTCCTCGGTCGCGGTGGAGTCGAAGGGGGAGTGCGGGGCCCGCTGGAAGACGACCGCGATCTCCGTCACCCGGCGGCCGAGCCGCTTGCCGGTGCGCAGATAGAACGGGACACCCGCCCAGCGGCGGTTGTCGATCTCCAGCTTGATCGCGGCGTAGGTGTCGGTCTTCGACGAGGCGTTGATGCCGTCCTCGTCCAGATAGCCGGTCACCTTCTCGCCGCCCTGCCAGCCGGCCGAGTACTGGCCGCGCACGGTGTCCCGGCCCATGTCCTTCGGCAGCCGCACGGCGCCGAGCACCTTGGTCTTCTCGGCGGCCAGCGCGTCCGCGTCGAACGAGGCCGGCTCCTCCATGGCGGTGAGCGCCAGCAACTGGAGCAGGTGGTTCTGGATGACGTCACGGGCGGCGCCGATGCCGTCGTAGTACCCGGCCCGGCCGCCGATGCCGATGTCCTCGGCCATGGTGATCTGCACATGGTCCACGAGGGACCGGTTCCAGATCGGCTCGAACATCGTGTTGGCGAAGCGCAGTGCCAGGATGTTCTGGACGGTCTCCTTGCCGAGGTAGTGGTCGATCCGGAAGACCTGCTCCGGGGCGAACACCTCGTGGACGACCTTGTTGAGCTCCTCGGCCGACTTCAGGTCGTGGCCGAAGGGCTTCTCGATGACCGCGCGCCGCCAGGAGCCGCCCTGCTGGTCGGCGAGCTGGTGCTTCCTGAGCTGCTGGATGACCACCGGGAAGGACTTCGGCGGCACGGAGAGGTAGAAGGCGAAGTTGCCGCCCGTGCCCTGTGCCTTGTCCAGCTCCTCGATCGTCGAGCGCAACCGCTCGAACGCGTCGTCGTCGTCGAACGTGCCCTGCACGAAGCGCATGCCCTGGATGAGCTGCTGCCAGACCTCCTCGCGGAAGGGCGTGCGGGCATGCTCCTTGACCGCGTCGTGGACCTCCTGCGCGAAGTCCTCGTGCGCCCACTCGCGGCGCGCGAAACCCACCAGAGAGAAGCCCGGCGGCAGCAGACCCCGGTTGGCGAGGTCGTACACGGCGGGCATGAGCTTCTTGCGGGACAGGTCGCCCGTGACGCCGAAGATGACCAGGCCCGACGGCCCCGCGATACGCGGGAGCCGTCGGTCCGCGGGGTCACGCAGCGGGTTGCTGCTCGACACCTGTTCAGCCCTCCGAGGGGGCGAGGCGCTGAAGCTCGGCCTCGGTCGACTTCAGCAGGTCGGTCCAGGACGCCTCGAACTTCTCGACGCCCTCTTCCTCCAGCAGCAGGACCACGTCGTCGTACTTGATCCCGAGCTGCTCGACCGCGTCGAGGTCGGCGCGGGCCTGCTCGTACGTGCCGGCGAGGGTGTTGCCGGTGATCTGGCCGTGCTCCTCGGTGGCGTACAGGGTCGCCTCCGGCATGGTGTTCACCGTGTTCGGCGCGACCAGCTCGTCGACGTACAGGGTGTCCTTGTACGCCTTGTCCTTCACGCCCGTGGAGGCCCACAGCGGACGCTGCTTGTTGGCGCCCTCACGCTCCAGCGCGCTCCAGCGGTCGCTCGAGAAGACCTCCTCGTACGCCTGGTAGGCGAGCCGGGCGTTGGCGATGGCGGCCTTGCCGCGCAGCGCCTTGGCCTCGGGAGTGCCCAGGGCGTCGATCCGCTTGTCGATCTCGGTGTCTACGCGCGAGACGAAGAAGGACGCCACCGAGTGGATCTTGGACAGGTCCAGGCCCTTGGCCTTGGCCTTCTCCAGACCGGTCAGGTAGGCGTCCATCACCTCGCGGTAGCGCTCCAGCGAGAAGATCAGCGTGACGTTGACGCTGATGCCGTTGCCGATCGTCTCGGTGATGCCCGGCAGACCCGCCTTGGTGGCCGGGATCTTGATCAGCGTGTTGGGGCGGTCCACCAGCCAGGCGAGCTGCCGGGCCTCGGCGACCGTCGCCTTGGTGTTGTGGGCGAGGCGCGGGTCGACCTCGATCGAGACCCTGCCGTCCTGGCCGTCGGTGGCGTCGAAGACCGGGCGCAGGATGTCGGCGGCGTCGCGGACGTCCGCCGTGGTGATCATGCGGATGGCCTCTTCGACCGTGACCTTGCGGGCGGCGAGGTCCGACAGCTGCTGGTCGTAGCCGTCACCCTCGGAGATCGCCTTCTGGAAGATCGTCGGGTTGGTGGTGACGCCCACGACGTGCTGCTGGTCGAGCAGCTCGGCGAGGTTGCCGGACGTGATCCGCTTGCGCGACAGATCGTCCAGCCAGATCGCGACGCCTTCCTCGGAGAGGCGCTTGAGTGCGTCTGTCATGGAAATTCCATCTCCTACGTGTCGTATATGAGCGTCAGCGCTGAGCTGCGGCGATCGATTCCCGGGCGGCGGCGGCCACGTTCTCGGCAGTGAAGCCGAACTCGCGGAAAAGGACCTTGCCGTCGGCCGAAGCACCGAAGTGCTCCAGGGAAACGATGCGCCCGGCGTCCCCGACGTACTTGTGCCAGGTCAGTCCGATACCGGCCTCGACCGCCACGCGAGCCCTCACGGCCGGCGGAAGGACGCTGTCCCGGTACCCCTGGTCCTGCTGCTCGAACCACTCCACCGACGGCATGGACACCACGCGCGTGGGCACGCCGGCGCCCTGGAGCTGCTCGCGCGCCTCGACAGCGACGTGCACCTCCGAGCCGGTGGCGATGAGGACGACCTCGGGCTCGCCGCCCTCGGCCTCGAACAGGACGTAACCGCCCTTGGCGGCATCCTCGTTGGGCTCGTACGTCGGCACACCCTGACGCGTCAGCGCCAGACCGTGCGGCTGCCCCTTGCCGAACTCCTTCGTCCAGCGCTTGAGGATCTCGCGCCAGGCGATCGCGGTCTCGTTGGCGTCCGCCGGGCGCACGAGGTTCAGACCCGGGATCGCCCGCAGCGATGCCAGGTGCTCGATCGGCTGGTGCGTCGGGCCGTCCTCGCCCAGGCCGATGGAGTCGTGCGTCCACACGTACGTCACCGGCAGATGCATCAGCGCGGACAGCCGCACCGCGTTACGCATGTAGTCGGAGAAGACCAGGAACGTGCCACCGTAGATCCGGGTGTTGCCGTGCAGCGCGATGCCGTTCATCTCGGCGGCCATCGCGTGCTCACGGATACCGAAGTGGATCGTGCGGCCGTACGGGTCCGCCTCGGACAGCGGGTTGTCCGCCGGGAGGAACGACGACGTCTTGTCGATCGTGGTGTTGTTCGAGCCGGCCAGGTCGGCCGAGCCGCCCCACAGCTCGGGGACGACCGCGCCCAGGGCCTGGAGGACCTTGCCGGAGGCGGCACGCGTGGCCACGCCCTTGCCGACCTCGAAGACCGGGATCTTCTCCTCCCAGCCCGTGGGCAGCTCACCCTTGGCGACGCGGTCGTACTCGGCGGCGCGCTCGGGGCTGTTGTCCCGCCACTGCTGGTACGCCTTCTCCCACACGGCCCGGGCCGCCTGGCCCCGCTCCAGCGCCTTGCGGGTGTGCGTGATGACCTCGTCGGAGACCTCGAAGCTCTGCTCGGGGTCGAAGCCGAGCACGCGCTTGGTCGCGGCCACCTCGTCGTCACCCAGCGCCGAGCCGTGTGCCGCCTCGGTGTTCTGCGCGTTCGGGGCGGGCCAGGCGATGATCGAGCGCATCGCGATGAACGACGGCCGGTCGGTGACCGCCTTGGCCGCCTCGATCGCGTCGTAGAGCGCGTTCGGGTCCAGGTCGCCGTCCGGCTTCGGCGCCACCCGCTGCACGTGCCAGCCGTACGCCTCGTACCGCTTCACCGTGTCCTCGGACACGGCCGTCTCGGTGTCGCCCTCGATCGAGATGTGGTTGTCGTCCCACAGCAGGACCAGGTTGCCCAGCTTCTGGTGGCCCGCGAGGGAGGAGGCCTCCGCGGAGATGCCCTCCTGCAGACAGCCGTCACCGGCGACGCAGTAGACGAAGTGGTCGAAGGGGGACTCGCCCTCGGCGGCCTCCGGGTCGAACAGACCGCGCTCGTAGCGGGCGGCCATCGCCATGCCCACCGCGTTCGCGACACCCTGTCCGAGCGGGCCGGTCGTGGTCTCCACACCGGTCGTGTGCCCGTACTCGGGGTGACCCGGGGTCTTCGAACCCCACGTGCGGAAGGACTTCAGGTCGTCCAGCTCCAGGCCGAAACCGGCCAGGTAGAGCTGGGTGTAGAGCGTCAGGGACGAGTGGCCGGCGGACAGCACGAAGCGGTCCCGCCCGACCCAGTCGGCGTCCGCCGGGTCGTGCCGCATCACCTTCTGGAAGAGGGTGTAGGCGGCAGGCGCCAGGCTCATCGCCGTACCCGGATGGCCGTTACCGACCTTCTGTACGGCATCGGCGGCCAGGACACGCGCGGTGTCGACGGACCGCTGGTCCAACTCGGTCCACTCGAGGTCTGTGGTGGTCGGCTTGGTGCTCACCCTGGGTCAGGGCTCCTCTCCACATGTCGGATGCCGGTGTATCGGGGCGCGCACCGGCCGCAGCCGAGCCTACCCCCGTGGGACGTGCGTTTTTTCGGGTCACTCCAGAGTGCCGGGGCTCATCCCGATCCGCCTCCTGACTGGGCCGTACCGCATTTGGCAAGTGAATACGGAGCCGCTCATCCGGGTGCTCAATCGAGCTTCCACGCGCCCGTCGGAACCCTCCCCTCAACACGACCCGACCCCCGCGAATGTCCGAGTCTGGGCAACGTCTAAAGTGGCGTGGTACGCGCGAGCCTTTACCGGGACTTCACACGGCTGAGGCTTGCTGGGATGTCTCTGTAGGGGTGTGCGTGACGGCCGTTGAATCCCGTCCAGCGGGGATGACCGGGACGGACCGGAGCCCGGCCCACCGGCCGCTCGGGGCCCGTGTCATGGCGTTCGTGGCTCTCACCAAGCCGCGGATCATCGAGCTGTTGCTGATCACCACGGTTCCCGTGATGTTCCTGGCGCAGCAGGGGGTGCCCGACCTGACGCTGGTGCTGCTGACCTGTGTCGGCGGTTACCTGTCGGCGGGCGGCGCCAACGCGCTCAATATGTACATCGACCGCGACATCGACGCGCTGATGGACCGCACCTCGCAGCGCCCGCTGGTCACCGGCATGGTCAGCCCGCGCGAGTGCCTGGCCTTCGGTATCACCCTGGCCGTCGTCTCGACCCTGCTGTTCGGCCTCGCGGTCAACTGGCTCTCGGCCTGGCTCTCCCTCGGCGCGCTCCTCTTCTACGTCGTCGTCTACACGATGATCCTCAAGCGCCGTACCTCGCAGAACATCGTCTGGGGCGGCATCGCCGGCTGTCTGCCCGTGCTGATCGGCTGGTCCTCGGTCACGAACTCCATGTCGTGGGCGCCGGTCATCCTGTTCCTCGTCATGTTCTTCTGGACGCCGCCGCACTACTGGCCGCTGTCGATGAAGGTGAAAGAGGACTACGCGCGCGTGGGTGTGCCGATGCTGCCGGTGGTCGCCTCCAACAAGGTGGTCGCCAAGCAGATCGTGATCTACAGCTGGGTCATGGTCGCCGTCTCGCTCCTGCTGACCCCGCTCGGCTACACGGGCTGGTTCTACACGGCGGTCGCCCTGCTGGCCGGCGGCTTCTGGCTGTGGGAGGCACACGGCCTGCAGAACCGCGCCAAGGCCGAGGTGACGGGCGCCAAGCTCAAGGAGATGCGGCTCTTCCACTGGTCGATCACCTATGTGTCGATCCTGTTCGTGGCGGTCGCGGTCGACCCGTTCCTGCGCTGACGTACGTCACAGGGCCCTCCCCTCGCCAGTGGATCTACTCGTGAGTAGCATCCTGACCATGGCAGACACGCAGCAGGTTGACCCGAAGGCCGAGCGCAAGGTCGCCCGGCTCGCCAAGCAGATCACCTCCTTCTCCAAGACCCACGGCGGCGCCGAGAGCCAGGTCGCCTACCTCGGCGAACGCGGCGCCCGCATCGTGCTCGTCGGCGAGGACGGCAACTGGGGCGACCTGGTGGCCCCCTCGTACGAGATCGCCGAGCAGGCCGTGGAGAAGTCCGGCATCACCCGCCACGAGTCCTTCGACGGCGAATTCGCCGCCAAGGTGACAACGGGCCGCTACGAGTGGACGCGCATGGCGGGCATCCAGGTAGGCGGCCCCAAGAACAACTAACTTCTCAGGGGCGCGGGGACTGCGCGAGCAACCACACACAGCCCGCACCCGCCGAACCACACAGGCACCCCACCACGGGACCGCGACCTCATCCCCCTTCACCCGTTAGGACCCTTGAGAACAACAGGGTCCACACCGGGGAGCCCGGATGATCGAAACGCCGTCCCTAGTGGACCAGTACTGTCACGGAGTACTCCGCACGGAACTGGGCCTCGGCACCTTCGAGGCCCACCTCTCCCGCACCGAGGGCCCACCCGCCCCCGGCACCACCCTCTTCGACACCCAGACCGGCTTCGCCGTACGGCGCTGGTGCCCGCCGCTGCTCGGCCTGGAACCCCACTGCACCCCCGCGCACTACCTGGCACGCCGCCGTGAACTCGGCGTCCTGGAGTCCGGCCGCCGGCTCCTGCGCGGCAGCGGCATCACGACGTACCTCGTCGACACCGGCCTCCCCGGCGATCTCACCGAGCCGCGCGAGCTGGCCTCCGCGGGAGCCGCCGAGGCCCACGAGATCGTGCGCCTGGAACTGCTCGCCGAGCAGGTCGCCGACACCTCCGGAACCGTCGAGTCCTTCCTCGCCAACCTCGCCGAGTCCGTGCACGCCGCCGCCGCGAACGCCGTCGCCTTCACCTCGGTCGCGGGCGTCCGGCACGGCCTCGCGCTCGCGCCCGAGCCGCCCGGGCCGGGGGAGGTGCGGGGAGCGGTCGGCCGCTGGCTCGCGGGGCGCGGGGTCGGCGGGGAGCTGAGCGACCCCGTGCTGCTGAGGCATCTGCTGTGGAGCGCCGTCGCCTCGGGCCGGCCGCTCCAACTGCACGCGGGGCTCGGGGCGCCGGGCCTGCGGATCGACCGCACGGACCCGGTGCTGCTGACGGACTTCGTGCGGGCCACGGCCGGGCTCGGCACGGACCTCGTCCTGCTGCACGGCTACCCGTACCACCGGCACGCCGCCCATCTGGCCGGTGTCTTCCCGCACGTCTACGTCGACTGCGGTGCCGCCCTGGTCCGCACCGGTGCCCGGGCCGCGACCGTCCTCGCGGAGATCCTGGAGCTGGCCCCGTTCGGAAAGATCCTCTTCTCCAGCGGCGCCCAGGGGCTGCCCGAGCTGCACGTGGTGGCCGCCCGGCTGTTCCGCGAGGCACTCGGCCGGGTGCTCGGCACCTGGGTCGCCGAGGGCGCGTGGTCACTGACCGACGCGCAGCGGGTGGCGGGGATGCTGGCGTCGGGGAACGCGCGCAGGGTGTACGGGCTCGACTAGGCCTTCGTCAGGGAAGCCTCGGCGGCGGGGCCGGGCAGGTCCACAGCCATCTCGGAGCGCTCCCGCAGCGACATCACCACCAGCAGGACCCAGATCCACATCACGGCCGAGCCGAACATGTGCAGGCCGACCAGGACCTCGGGCAGGTCCGTGAAGTACTGGACGTATCCGATGACGCCCTGCGCGAGCAGGATCAGGAACAGTTCGCGGGTGCGGCCCAGGGGGCCCTTCGGCGCGTCGACCGCCTTGAGGACGAACCACAGGGCGAACGTCAGCGTCACCACGATCCACGCCAGCACGGCGTGCAGCTTGCTCACCGTCTCCCAGTCGACCGGCATCCGCTCGACCTCGCTGGAGTCGCCCGCGTGCGGGCCCGCGCCGGTGACCACCGTGCCGACCAGGATGAGCAGGACGGCGGCCGCGGTCAGGAACCACACGAGCTGCCGCACGGCCTTGCCGACCAGCGGGCGCGGTGCGGTGTCGTCCTCACGGGTGCGCTGCCACATCACCGTGGCCACCGCGATGAGCGCGGACGTCGCCACGAAGTGGGCCGCGACCGTGTACGGGTTGAGACCGACCAGCACCACGATGCCGCCGAGCACCGCGTTGCTCATCACGATCCAGAACTGCGCCCAGCCCAGCCGGACCAGACCGCGCCGGTACGGCTTCTGCGAGCGCGCGGCGATGATCGCCCAGCCGACGGCCGCGCACAGCACGTACGTCAGCATGCGGTTGCCGAACTCGATGACGCCGTGGACGCCCATCTCGCTGGTGGCGGTGAGCGAGTCGGTGGTGCACTTGGGCCAGGTCGGGCAGCCCAGGCCCGAGCCGGTCAGCCGCACGGCACCGCCGGTGACGACGATGAGCACCGACATCACGATGGCGGAGAGGGCCGCGCGCTGAACCGTCCGGGGTTCCGGGGTCCAGCGGTCGGCGATGAATGCGAGCGGGTTGCGCAGGGCCGCCCAGGCGTCGGCGCGGGTCACTTTTGGCACGCGACCCATCGTAGGGCGCCGCTTGTGCACGCTTTCACGAGGGTCCCTCATGGCCTACTCCCAGCGGAAGAACCGACCGGCCGCGGCCAGCCCGGCCACGGCCCAGACCGCCAGGATCCCCAGGTCGGCCCAGGGCATCCCGGCCCCGTGCTGGAGCACGTCCCGCAGCCCGTCGGACAGCGCCGAGATGGGCAGCAGGCCGAGTACGTCCTGGGCGCCGGAGGGGAACTTGTCCAGCGGGACGACGACCCCGCCGCCGACGAGCAGCAGCAGGAACACCAGGTTGGCGCCGGCCAGTGTCGCCTCGGCCTTCAGCGTCCCGGCCATCAGCAGGCCGAGGCCCGAGAAGGCCGCCGTGCCGAGGACCAGGAGCAGCAGGACGGCGAACGGGTTGCCCTGCGGCGACCAGCCGAGCGCGAAGGCGATCACCGTCAGCAGGATCACCTGGAGCACCTCGGTGACCAGCACGGACAGCGTCTTCGCCGCCATCAGGCCCCAACGCGGCAGGGGCGAGGAGGCGAGCCGCTTCAGCACGCCGTAGCGGCGCTCGAAGCCGGTGGCGATCGCCTGGCCGGTGAACGCCGTCGACATCACGGCGAGCGCGAGGATGCCGGGGGCGAGGAAGTCGACCGCCTCACCGGCTCCCGTGTCGACGATGTCCACGGTGCTGAAGAGGACGAGCAGCAGGGTCGGGATCACGACCGTCAGCAGTAGCTGCTCGCCGTTGCGCAGCAGCATCTTCGTCTCGAGCGCGGCCTGGGCCGCGATCATGCGGGGCAGGGGCGCGGCCCCCGGCTTCGGCGCATAGGTGCCGGTGGCGGTCACGAACGCAGCTCCTTACCCGTGAGCTCCAGGCTGTGTCTTCCCGGGGGACAACCCCCGGACCCCCGGCCGACCTCGGTGTGAGCTCGGATCATGAGCGCAACTCCTTACCGGTCAGCTCCAGGAAGACGTCCTCCAGGGAATGCCGCTCCACCGAGATCTTCTCCGGCATCACACCGTGCTGGGCGCACCAGGAGGTGACCGTCGCGAGCAGTTGCGGGTCGATCTTGCCGACGACCCGGTAGGAACCCGGCGTCAGCTCGGCGGCCGAGGAGTCGGCGGGCAGGGCCTTGAGCAGCGAGCCCACGTCCAGGCCGGGACGGCCGGTGAAGCGGAGCGTGTTCTCGGCGCCGCCCTTGCACAGCTCCTCCGGGGAGCCCTGCGCTATGACCCGGCCCGCGTCGATGATCGCCACGTCGTCGGCGAGCTGCTCGGCCTCGTCCATGTAGTGCGTGGTGAGGATCACCGAGACGCCATCGGCGCGCAGGTCCCGGACCAGGTCCCAGGTCGCGCGGCGGGCCTGCGGGTCGAGACCGGCGGTCGGCTCGTCCAGGAACACCAGCTCGGGGCGCCCGACCACGGCCATCGCCAGCGCGAGCCGCTGCTGCTGCCCGCCCGACAGCCGCCGGTACGTCGTACGCCCGCAGGAGCCGAGCCCGAGGCGCTCGATGAGCGCGTCCACGTCCAGCGGATGAGCGTGCAGCTTGGCGACGTGGCGGAGCATCTCGTCGGCCCTGGAGCCCGAGTACACGCCGCCGGACTGGAGCATCACGCCGATCCGGGGCCGCAGCCGGCCGGACTGTCTCACCGGGTCGAGGCCCAGGACGCGCACCGTGCCGGCATCCGGCTTCCGGTACCCCTCGCAGGTCTCGACCGTCGTCGTCTTGCCCGCCCCGTTGGGGCCGAGCACGGCGGTCACACCCTCCCGGGCCACCAGGTCGAGCCCGTCCACCGCGGTCTTCGGGCCGTACCGCTTCACCAGGGCCTGGACCTGGACCACGGGCTCACTTCGCATGGGTCCAGAGTCTAGGTAGGCGCGCGGGGGCTCAGACCGGGGGGTGCGGGAACTCCTCCTCACGCGGCCGGTGCACCGCCAGCCACCGTTCGGCGTAGGCCACCGCGTCCGCCACCGGGAACAGCCGGGCCTCGGCCGCCCCCACCTTCCCGCGTACGACGGGACAGTCCCGTTCGAAGTCGTAGCCCAGCTCGTCGAAGCGGTCCGAGCTGATCGACACCTCGGTCACGGTCTCCCAGCCTTCCGGACCCGGTCTGCCCACGGCGACGCGCGGGGACGGTATCCGGTACTCGGCGAGGTGGAAGCTGGTGCAGGAGGCGTAGCCGGCACCGAGCAGCAGGACCCGGGCGCCCGTCGCCTCCAGCGTCGCGAGCGGGCTGCGCTCGCCGAGCCGGCAGTCGGGTGCGTGCCCCTCGGTCACCTCCGCCGCGCGCCGCCCGACCGCCGCGAACGAGGTCTGCGGATGGGCGCTGCGCAGGGCGCCGGGCCAGGTCCGCACCGTCTCCGGGACGACGCCGACCCCGCGTGCGGGCGTGATCCTGGGGTCGTACGCGGGCATCGTCGCGCGAATGGCCGCCCACCATTCCGGGGGAACGGGCGGCTTGCGCCACAGGACCGGGTCGGACAAGTCCCCGGTCTGCGTCGGGACCACCAGGGTGCCCTCCGGGCCGAGCGCGTCGAGCAGCCCCCGCACCACCGCTACGGCGCCGCCGTTGACCCAGCCGAGGGCGCTGAGCGAGGAGTGCACGAGGAGGGTCTCGCCGGGCCGTACGCCCAGTTCGCCCAACTGCGTCCGCAGTGTGTCCCGGGTGACAAGAGGGCCGGTCGGAGGGGGTGTGGACATGGTTCCGGAGTGTCCCCGAAGGGGCTTCGGCATGCCACCGGTTTGATCGATCAAAGATCGTTTCCGCAGGTCAGGTTAGCTTTACCTAAGTGACGCAAGGCACCGTCGACGGGGACGGGCGTGGCTTGCCCGGTCCTGACGAATTACGCAACAATGGCGTTGTGAAAAACGTCGGCGAGGCTCGGGAGGCCCCCATGGGTGCCCCACAGGAGGAGCTCGCGACCGGTGAGCGGTCCACCCGCAACCGTGTCGCGCGGTCCATCCTGGACCACGGCCCGTCGACCGTCGCCGAGCTCGCCGAGCGGCTGCGCCTCACCCACGCGGCCGTGCGCCGGCACCTCGACGCCCTCGCGGGCGACGGTGTCGTGGAAGCGCGCGAGCAGCGGGTCTACGGCGCGCGCACCCGCGGCCGCCCCGCCAAGGCGTTCGCCCTGACGGACTACGGCCGGGACGCTTTCGACCAGTCGTACGACAAGCTCGCTGCGGACGCGCTGCGCTGGATCGCCGACCGCGAGGGCGGCAACGAGGCGATCGCCGCCTTCGCCCGCGCCAGGATCGCCGCGCAGGCGGGCGCCTACCGCGAGGCGGTCGAGGCCGCACCGCCCGAGAAGCGGACCGAAGCGCTGGCCAAGGCCTTGAGCGCGGACGGGTACGCTGCTACGGCGCGCAGTGCGCCTCACCCGCAGAAGGGTGAACAGCTCTGCCAGCACCACTGCCCGGTCGCCCACGTCGCCGAGCAGTTCCCCCAGTTGTGCGAGGCGGAGACGGAATTTTTCGCCGAGCTGCTCGGTACGCATGTACAGCGGCTCGCCACCATCGCGCACGGCGACGGCGTCTGCACGACGTTCATCCCCAAGATTTCCCACACCACTGATAACGCATCTGCAAGCACGGCCGGGAGGAACCCCGCATGACTCTCCCCACGGAGACTGCCCACCCCGAGCTCGAGGGCCTGGGCAAGTACGAATACGGCTGGGCCGACTCCGACACGGCCGGCGCCTCTGCCAAGCGCGGCATCAACGAGGACGTCGTCCGCGACATCTCCGGCAAGAAGAGCGAGCCGGAGTGGATGACCAAGCTCCGTCTCAAGGGCCTGCGCCTGTTCGAGAAGAAGCCCATGCCGAACTGGGGCTCGGACCTGTCGGGCATCGACTTCGACAACATCAAGTACTTCGTGCGCTCCACGGAGAAGCAGGCGGAGTCCTGGGAGGACCTGCCCGAGGACATCAAGGCCACGTACGACAAGCTCGGCATCCCCGAGGCGGAGAAGCAGCGCCTCGTCGCCGGTGTCGCCGCCCAGTACGAGTCCGAGGTCGTCTACCACCAGATCCGCGAGGACCTGGAGGAGCAGGGCGTCATCTTCCTGGACACCGACACGGCCCTGAAGGAGCACCCGGAGCTCTTCAAGGAGTACTTCGGAACCGTCATCCCCGTCGGTGACAACAAGTTCGCGTCGCTGAACTCCGCCGTGTGGTCGGGCGGCTCCTTCATCTACGTGCCGCCGGGCGTCCACGTGGAGATCCCGCTCCAGGCCTACTTCCGTATCAACACGGAGAACATGGGCCAGTTCGAGCGGACCCTGATCATCGTCGACGAGGGTGCCTACGTGCACTACGTCGAGGGTTGCACGGCCCCGATCTACAAGTCGGACTCGCTGCACTCCGCGGTCGTCGAGATCATCGTCAAGAAGAACGCCCGCTGCCGCTACACGACCATCCAGAACTGGTCGAACAACGTCTACAACCTGGTCACCAAGCGTGCCGTGGCCTACGAGGGCGCGACCATGGAGTGGGTCGACGGCAACATCGGCTCCAAGGTGACGATGAAGTACCCGGCCGTCTACCTGATGGGCGAGCACGCCAAGGGCGAGACCCTGTCCATCGCCTTCGCCGGCGAGGGGCAGCACCAGGACGCGGGCGCCAAGATGGTCCACATGGCACCGAACACGTCGTCCAACATCGTCTCCAAGTCCGTCGCGCGCGGCGGTGGCCGCACCTCCTACCGCGGTCTCATCGAGATCGGCGAGGGCGCCCCGGGCTCGAAGTCGAACGTGCTCTGTGACGCGCTGCTCGTCGACACGATCTCCCGCTCGGACACCTACCCCTACGTGGACGTCCGCGAGGACGACGTGTCCATGGGCCACGAGGCGACCGTCTCCAAGGTCTCCGAGGACCAGCTCTTCTACCTGATGAGCCGCGGTCTGAGCGAGTTCGAGGCGATGGCGATGATCGTGCGCGGCTTTGTCGAGCCCATCGCCAAGGAGCTCCCCATGGAGTACGCGCTGGAGCTCAACCGGCTGATCGAGCTGCAGATGGAAGGCGCGGTCGGTTAATCCCACCGCAGTCCATCAAGCCCTTACGTAACGGAAAGCGAGCACTACGACAGCCATGGCTGAGGCCCAGAATATCCCGGTGGGCTCCACCACCACCGGCTCGATCGCGGTGGCGGCCGAGTCGACCATTGCCACCCGCATGAGCGCGCCCCCCTCCTTCGACGTGGCGGACTTCCCCGTCCCGCACGGCCGGGAGGAGGAGTGGCGGTTCACCCCGCTGGAGCGCCTGCGCGGCCTGCACGACGGCACCGCCGTGGCCGATGGCAATGGCGTGAAGGTCGATGTCCAGGCCCCCGAGGGCGTCACCGTCGAGGCCGTCGGCCGCGACGACGCGCGGCTCGGCAAGGCGGGCACCCCGGCGGACCGTGTCGCCGCCCAGGCTTACTCCGCCTTCGAGAAGGCCGGGGTCGTGACCGTCCCCAAGGAGACCGTCCTCACCGAGCCGATCCGCATCGCGGTGCACGGCGAGGGCGGGACTGCCTTCGGCCACCAGGTGATCGAGCTGGGCGCCTTCGCCGAGGCCGTCGTGGTCATCGACCACACCGGTGACGCGGTGCTCGCCGCCAATGTCGACTACCTCCTGGGCGACGGCGCCAAGCTGACCGTCGTCTCCGTCCAGGACTGGGACGAGAAGGCGGTCCACGTCGCGCAGCACAACGCGCTCGTCGGCCGCGACGCCTCCTTCAAGTCGGTCGTCGTCACCTTCGGCGGCGACGTCGTCCGGCTGCACCCGCGCGTGCAGTACGCCGGCCCCGGCGGCGAGGCCGAGCTGTTCGGCCTGTACTTCACCGACCAGGGCCAGCACCAGGAGCACCGGCTCCTGGTCGACCACAACGTCCCGCACTGCAAGTCGAACGTCGTCTACAAGGGCGCGCTCCAGGGCGAAGAAGCGCACGCGGTGTGGATCGGCGACGTGCTCATCGAGGCCAAGGCCGAGGGCACCGACACGTACGAGATGAACCGCAACCTGGTCCTCACGGACGGCGCGCGCGTGGACTCCGTACCCAACCTCGAGATCGAGACCGGCGAGATCGTCGGCGCCGGCCACGCCTCGGCGACCGGCCGCTTCGACGACGAGCAGCTCTTCTACCTCATGGCCCGCGGCATCCCGGAGCACGAGGCCCGCCGCCTCGTGGTCCGCGGCTTCTTCGCCGAGCTGGTCCAGCAGATCGGCCTCCCGGACATCGAGGAGCGCCTGATCGCCAAGATCGAGGAGGAGCTGGAGGCGTCGGTGGCATGAGCCTCGCATTCGTACGCGTCTGTGGCCTGAGCGAGCTGGAGGACGACATCCCGAAGCGGGTGGAACTCGACGGCACGCCCATGTCCATCGTGCAGACCGAGGGCGAGGTGTTCGCGGTGTACGACATCTGCTCGCACGCGAACGTCTCGCTGTCGGAGGGCGAGGTCGACGACTGTCACATCGAGTGCTGGCTGCACGGCTCGCGCTTCGACCTCCGTTCCGGCAAGCCCGACGCCCTTCCGGCGACGCGCCCCGTCCCCGTTTACCCCGTAAAGATCGAAGGGGACGACGTGCTCGTCTCCCTCACCCAGGAGTCCTGAGGCACCCATGGCAACGCTTGAAATCCGAGACCTGCACGTCACCGTCGAGGCCGACAACGCCACGAAGGAGATCCTCAAGGGCGTCGACCTCACCGTGAAGCAGGGCGAGACGCACGCCATCATGGGCCCGAACGGCTCCGGCAAGTCGACCCTCGCCTACTCCCTCGCGGGGCACCCGAAGTACACGATCACCGGCGGCACCGTCACCCTCGACGGCGAGGACGTCCTCGAGATGTCCGTCGACGAGCGGGCCCGCGCCGGCCTGTTCCTCGCCATGCAGTACCCGGTCGAGGTCCCGGGTGTCTCCGTGTCGAACTTCCTGCGCACCTCCGCCACCGCCATCCGCGGCGAGGCCCCCAAGCTGCGCACCTGGGTGAAGGAGGTCAAGGAGGCCATGCAGCGCCTCAACATCGACCCGGCCTTCGCCGAGCGCAACGTCAACGAGGGCTTCTCCGGCGGTGAGAAGAAGCGCCACGAGATCCTCCAGCTGGAGCTGCTCAAGCCGAAGGTCGCGGTCCTCGACGAGACCGACTCCGGCCTGGACGTCGACGCCCTGCGCGTCGTCTCCGAGGGCGTGAACCGGGTCCGTGAGACGGGCGAGGTCGGCACCCTGCTGATCACCCACTACACGCGCATCCTCCGCTACATCAAGCCCGACCACGTGCACGTCTTCTCCGGCGGCCGGATCGTCGAGTCCGGCGGTGCCGAGCTCGCCGACAAGCTGGAGAACGAGGGCTACGAGGCATACACGAAGGGTGGCGCATCCGCGTGACACAGCTGCCGGGCCTCCTCGACACCGAGGCGATCCGCAAGGACTTCCCCATCCTGGACCGCCAGGTCCACGACGGTCAGAAGCTCGTGTACCTGGACAACGCGGCGACCAGCCAGAAGCCGCGCCAGGTGCTGGACGCCCTGAGCGAGTACTACGAGCGCTACAACGCCAACGTCCACCGCGGTGTGCATGTGCTCGCCGAGGAGGCCACGGCGCTGTACGAGGGCGCGCGCGACAAGGTCGCGGAGTTCATCAACGCGCCGTCGCGCAACGAGGTGATCTTCACCAAGAACGCCTCGGAGTCGCTCAACCTCGTGGCGAACATGCTGGGCTGGGCCGACGAGCCCTACCGCGTGGACTCCGACACCGAGATCGTCATCACGGAGATGGAGCACCACTCCAACATCGTGCCGTGGCAGCTGCTCGCGCAGCGCACGGGCGCGAAGCTGAAGTGGTTCGGCCTCACCGACGACGGCCGTCTGGACCTGTCCAACATCGACCAGGTCATCACGGAGAAGACGAAGATCGTCTCCTTCGTGCTGGTCTCCAACATCCTGGGCACCCAGAACCCGGTCGAGGCGATAGTGCGCCGTGCCCAGGAGGTCGGTGCGCTGGTGTGCGTCGACGCCTCGCAGGCCGCGCCGCACATGCCGCTGGACGTACAGGCCCTTCAGGCCGACTTCGTGGCCTTCACCGGCCACAAGATGTGCGGCCCGACCGGCATCGGCGTCCTGTGGGGACGGCAGGAACTCCTGGAGGACCTGCCTCCGTTCCTCGGCGGCGGCGAGATGATCGAGACGGTGTCGATGCACTCCTCGACGTACGCCCCGGCGCCCCACAAGTTCGAGGCGGGTACGCCCCCGATCGCCCAGGCGGTCGGGCTCGGCGCGGCGATCGACTATCTCGACTCGATCGGCATGGACAAGATCTTCGCCCACGAGCACGCGCTCACCGAGTACGCGGTGAAGCGGCTCCTGGAGGTCCCCGACCTCCGGATCATCGGCCCCACCACGGCCGAGGAGCGGGGCGCGGCGATCTCCTTCACCCTCGGGGACATCCACCCGCACGACGTGGGCCAGGTCCTCGACGAGCAGGGCATCGCGGTCCGGGTCGGCCACCACTGCGCGCGGCCGGTCTGCCTGCGCTACGGAATTCCCGCGACCACGCGAGCGTCGTTCTATCTGTACTCCACGCCGGCCGAGATCGACGCACTGGTCGACGGCTTGGAGCACGTACGGAACTTCTTCGGCTGAGAGGCGTGCGGATACCGTGAAGCTGGATTCGATGTACCAGGAAGTCATCCTGGACCACTACAAGAACCCGCACGGGCGTGGTCTGAGGGATGGCGACGCCGAGGTGCACCACGTGAACCCGACGTGCGGCGACGAGATCACGCTCCGTGTGAAGTACGAGGGCACGACGATCAAGGACGTCTCGTACGAGGGCCAGGGCTGTTCCATCAGCCAGGCGAGCGCGTCCGTACTGAACGAACTCCTCGTCGGCAAGGACCTCTCGGACGCGCGGAAGATCCAGGAGACCTTCCTGGAGCTGATGCAGTCGAAGGGGAAGATCGAGCCCGACGACGCGATGGAGGACATCCTGGAGGACGCGGTCGCGTTCGCCGGGGTGTCCAAGTACCCGGCCCGGGTCAAGTGCGCCCTGTTGAGCTGGATGGCCTGGAAGGACGCGACGGCCCAGGTGCTGGGCGGAGCCGACGCCGAAAGGAAGACGACGGCATGAGCGAGACCATCGAGATGAAACCGGCCTCGGAGGACGAGGTCCGCGAGGCCCTGTACGACGTCGTCGACCCCGAGCTGGGCATCGACGTCGTCAACCTCGGACTGATCTACGGCATTCACATCGACGACGCGAACATCGCGACGATCGACATGACCCTGACGTCGGCGGCCTGCCCGCTCACCGACGTCATCGAGGACCAGGCGAAGTCCGCCACGGACGGCATCGTGAACGAACTGCGCATCAACTGGGTCTGGATGCCCCCGTGGGGCCCCGACAAGATCACGGACGACGGCCGGGAGCAGCTTCGGGCTCTCGGGTTCAACGTCTGAGATCCACTGAGATCCACGCATGACGAAGGGGCGGCACCCTCCCGGG
>NZ_JBHUQX010000147.1:2823-20163 GCF_042674225.1 Streptomyces sp. NPDC056948 | reverse complement strand
CTACCAGCGGTGACGGTTTCATCCGGGGGCCCGGCCGCCGCGGGGGCCGCCCACTCGGCCGTTCGGCCGAGGCGACTGCCCGGTCCGGGGCGAAGCCCGGCCGTTCAGCCGATGCGAGTGAGGGCCCGGCGCCGGAAGGGTGAGCCACGGCGCCCGGCCGTCTCCGTCCGACACAGGCCCGGATGCCCGTTTCGACTCGTCTCCCCGGAAGGGCATCCCGCCATGCGTACCGCCCGTGTCCTCACGCTCGCCTCGGCCGGCCTGCTGATCGCCCTTGGCGTGCCCGTAGCGCAGGGCGCCATGTCCCGTCCCGCGGCGCCGCCGGACCCTCCCGCGGCCCTCGCCCGCTACTACGACCAGCGACCCGCCTGGCACCGCTGCGGCAGCGGCGAGGAGTACCCGGCCTCCTACCGGTGTGCCACCGTCACCGTGCCCCTCGACTACGCCCGCCCCACCGGCCCGACCCTGCGCCTGAAGATCTCCCGGCTGAACACCAGCGCTCCCGGCAAGCGGCACGGCGTGCTGCTCACCAACTCCGGCGGGCCCGGGCACCGCGGTCTCGACGACCCGCTGTCCATGAAGGAAACGCTGACAAAGAAGGTCAGGGAGCGCTACGACCTCATCGGCCTCGACCCGCGCGGACTGGGTGCCAGCAGCCCCCTGCGATGCGGCCTGACCGAGGGCGAGGCGAGCTCGGACGAACGGCCGTACCGAGCCGCCACTTTCGCCGAGGACACCGCCCGCGCCCGGCGCATCGCCGCCAAGTGCGTCGCCCGCGAAGGCGCCCGGCTGCCGTACATCAACACCCGGAACACCGCCCGCGACCTGGACGTCGTCCGCGGGGTCCTCGGAGAACGGAAAATCTCGTACGTCGGCTGGTCCTACGGCACCCAGATCGGCGCCGTGTACACCCAGCTGTTCCCCGGCCGCAGCGATCGTATGGTGCTCGACAGCGCCGTCGACCCGAACCGCTTCGGGCGGCACTCGGATCTGGTCATGGCCGCCGGATCCGAGGCCGCCTTCCGGGACTGGAGCCGCCTGACCGCCCGCCGTGACGGCACCTACCACCTTGGCGACACCCCGGCCGAGGTACGTGCCGCCTTCTGGAAGCAGGTGGCACGCGCGGACCGCACACCGGTCCTCTACAACGGCAGCGACGTGGACCACCAGGGCTGGGCCCTCACCGGCGCCGACATCCGTGCGTGGTTGCGTGTGGAGTTCTTCAACACGCCGTCCGACGCCGCACGCCATCTCGTCGAACTGCGCAGGTCAGCCGGTACCCGACCGCAGCCCGAGTCGGCGGGCGGGAGGGCGGACGCAGCCACCGACAACATCGTCTCGCTCCACTGGGCGGTCACCTGCGGCGACAACTCGGCCTCCTGGCCCCGCGACCCGGACCGCTACCGCCGCGACGCCGTCCGCGACCGTGTTCGCTACCCCCTGTACGGGGACTTCGCCGCCAACATCACCCCCTGCGCCTTCTGGCCGCGCGGCGCGGAGGCGGCCACCCGCGTCGACAACAGGGTCGGTGCCCTCGTCGTCCAGAACCAGTGGGACTCGCAGACCCCGCTGTCCGAGGGCCTGGCCATGCGCCGCGCACTGCACGGCGCCCGGCTGCTCAAGGTCGACGGCGGCCGGGGCCATGCCGTCTACGGCTTCCCCGGGGCCCCCGCCTGTGTCACCGCAATGGTGGACACCTACCTGACCGAGGGCCGGCTGCCGACCCGGGACACCACCTGCCGCGCGTAGCGGCTCCTCGCACCATGATCCCCGGCCCTGCCGTGGATGTACTCCATGCGCACGGGCTGCCCTGGCCAAACGGGGCGCCCACGGTCTGCTGCGATCGCAGTAGACGGAAGTGTCTGCGATCGGCTAACGACGGGAGACCAGGAAATTGCGAGCGTAGGGGTGGGCCGTGATCGTCGGCCCGGCTGCATGTCGTACCCCTGGAAAGGCTCGTCCATGTCCTCACTCGCCCGCTGGTGCCATCGGCACCGGCTCGCCGTCGTCCTGGTCTGGGTCGGCCTGTTGATCGCCCTGGGGGCCGGGGTCGGCGCCGCCGGTAACGCCTTCGGGAACAGCTCGACTTCACAGGACACCGACTCCGCCAGGGCGACGGCACTGCTGCAGCAGGCCTCCAACAGCGCCGCGGGCAAGAGCGGCCGGGTGGTCTGGCAGGTTGACGGCGGCGAGGTCACCGAGCCCGCTGCCGAGAAGGCCATGACCGAGACGCTGAGGGACATCGCCCACGCACCGGGTGTCGCCGCGGTGACCAGCCCCTACACGCCCGTCGGCAAGGCGCAGATCAGCGAGGACGGCAGGACGGCCTACGCGACGGTCGCCTTCGACCGGGACGTCTCGGACGCCCAGATCGACCACGTGAAGGGACTCGCCGCCGACCCGGGGCCGGACAGCCTGCACATCGCCTTCAACGGGCAGGCGTTCACCGTCAACCCCGAACCCAACGCCGTCGCCGACGCCATGGGCATCGTCCTCGCCTTCATCGTGCTGCTGTTCGTCTTCCGGGCCGTGTGGGTGGCGGCGCTGCCCATCATCACGGCCGTCGTCGGCGTCGGCACCTCCGCGGTCACAGTGATCCTGCTGAGCCATGTCATCACGCTCTCCGACACCACACTGACCCTCGGCTCGCTGATCGGTCTGGGTGTGGGCATCGACTACGCCCTGTTCATCGTCAACCGGCACCGCGGCAACCTTCTCGCCGGCATGGGCGTGGCCGAGTCGGTCGCCAAGTCCCTCAACACCTCCGGCCGGGCCGTCGTGTTCGCCGGGCTCACCGTCGTCGTCGCACTGCTCGGCATGCTCACCCTGAACGTCGGCATCATCAACGGCATGGCGATCGGCGCCGCCGTCACCGTGGTGCTGACCGTCCTGGCCGCCATCACCCTGCTGCCGGCGCTGCTCGGCATGATCGGCCCGCGCGTCCTCAGCCGCAAGGAGCGCCGCGAGAGGGCCGGTTGGCCTCGGGCGCACTCCTCGGGCCGGACCGGGGTGTGGGGCCGGTGGGCCGAGCGCGTCCAGGCCCGGCCCAAGACCCTGGGCCTCGTCGCCCTGGCCGTGCTGACCGCGCTCGCGTTCCCGACGCTCTCTCTGCGCCTGGGTGCGTCCGACGACGGCAACCTGCCCACGACGTCGACGAACCGTCAGGCGTACGACATGATCGCGGACGGGTTCGGCCCCGGCTTCAACGGCCCGCTCGTCCTGGCTGTCCAGGCCCCCACCGCCGCCGACAGGGCGGCCGAGGCAAAGCTGGTCACGTCCCTCGGAAAGGTCGACGGTGTCGCAAGTGCCAACGCCGCACCCATGAAGGACGGGCAGAACGTCGGGGCGGTTTCCGTCGTCCCGACGACCTCCCCGCAGTCGGCGGCGACCTCCGACCTGATCCACCACCTGCGTGATGACGTGATCCCGCAAGCCGAGCAGGGCACGTCCATGAAGGTGTACGTGGGCGGTGTCACCGCGAGCAACGACGACTTCGCGTCCGTCCTGATGGGCAAGCTGCCCCTCTTCGTCCTGGTGATCGCAGCGCTCGGATTCCTGCTGCTGACCGTCGCCTTCCGCAGTCTGCTCATCCCGGCCGTCGGCGCGCTGCTGAACCTCCTCAGCATCGGGGTGGCCTTCGGCGCGATCGTGGTCGTCTTCCAGTACGGCTTCGGCGCCGGAGCGCTCGGGCTGGGTGCCGCCGGACCGATCGAGTCGTTCGTGCCGATCCTCGTCGTCGGCATCATGTTCGGCCTCTCCATGGACTACCAGGTCTTCCTCGTCAGCAGGATGCGCGAGGAATGGGCCCACACCGGCGACAGCCACCGCGCCGTCCGGGTCGGACAGGCGGAGACCGGCAAGGTCATCGCCGTCGCCGCCGCCATCATGGTCTGCGTCTTCGGCTCCTTCGTGTTCGGCGGCATGCGGGTCATCTCCGAATTCGGCGTCAGCCTCGCCGTAGCGGTCGCCGCGGACGCGCTGCTGATCCGCATGATCGTCGTCCCCGCCCTCATGCACCTGTGCGGGAAGTCCAACTGGTGGCTCCCCCGCCGACTGGACAAGGCGCTGCCCAACGTATCCGTGGAGGGCCCAGCCGAGGAACCGGTGCACCCGCTGGACGCGGTGCGTGAGCCGGTGACAGCCGGCCTGGCCAACTGACCTGCACCACGAGGACCGACACCAAGCGTGGGTAGGCGGCAGGCGGGGTGACCCCCTCTTCCGCCTACCCGCGCTCCTTAGAGTGAGGGAATGGAACTGCCCATGGTGTGGCGACAGTGGCTGGCTCGTCATGACCGGATCAAAGACGTGCTGCCCGCGGTGCCTCTGATCGTGATCGCAGCCTCGGCGACCGCCATCGGCACGTCCGGCTGGCACGAGCCGCGCTGGGACGAGGTGGTGTGGACCGCGCTGTCGTGCGTGCCGCTGGCCTTCCGCAGCCGCTGGCCCCTGGGCGTCGCCCTCTTCACCCTGGCGGGTGACCTCACGCTGATGGTCGTCGCCTCGCACATCGCACCGACCCCGGCGGCGAGCCTGGTCGCCCTGTACACCCTCGCCGTCCGCGGCAGCCGGCGTACCGCGTGGCTCGTCGGCTCCGTCGCGGCCGTGGCGATCACCGGTGTCCACGCCGCCACCCACGGGCAATCCGTGGTGGGGGGAGACAGTCTGCTGCGGTTCGACTTCGCCATTGCGGCCACCGCTCTCGGCCGCGCCGTCCTCAGCCGCCGTCAGAATCTTGCTGCGGCCAGGGAACGGGCGGAACGCGCGGAACGCCTGCAGGAGGAGGAGGCCCGGCGCCGGGTCACCGAGGAGAGGGTCCGCATCGCCCGCGAACTGCACGACGTCGTCGCCCACCACATCACCCTGGTCAACGCCCAGGCGGGTGTGGCCCACCACCTCATGCGCGACAACCCGGAGCACGCGTACGAGGCACTGGCCCACATCAAGGACAACAGTCGCGCCGCTCTCGACGAACTGCGGGCCTCCGTCGGTCTGCTGCGTCAGCCCGACGACGCGCCCGGCTCGCGTGCCCCCATCCCCCGGCTTGCCGATCTCGACGCCCTCGTCGGCGGGTTCGAGGCGAGCGGACTGTCCGTGCGAGTGGCCCACACCGGTACTCCCGGACCGCTCGCGCCCGCAACCGAGCTGACCGCCTATCGCATCGTCCAGGAAGCCCTCACCAACTCCCACAAGCACGCATCCGGGGCCGGGGCCGTGGTGGTGCTGGACTACGGTGTGCACTCACTACGGGTCACTGTGACGGACGACGGACGTCCGGGTGCGCCCAAGGGTGCGGGCACCGGCCATGGACTGATCGGCATGCACGAGCGGGCCACCGCCATCCGCGGCACCGTGACCGCCGGGCCGCGCGCCGAGGGGGGCTTCCAGGTCATCGCCGAACTGCCGCTCTCGCTCGCCTCCACGACCGTCTGACACACCATGAGAAAGATCCGTCCATGACGATTCGCGTACTGCTCGCCGACGACCAGGCCCTGCTCCGGGGCACGTTCCGACTGCTCATCGACGCACAGCCGGACATGGAGGTCGTCGGGGAGGCCTCCCACGGCCGGGAAGCGGTACGGCTGGCACGGTCCGAACGCGCCGACGTCGTGGTCATGGACATCCGGATGCCCGATGTCGACGGCATCGAGGCCACCCGGCTCATCGGGCAGGACGAGGACCTGGCCGGGGTCCGGGTTCTCGTCCTGACCACGTTCGAGGAGGACGAGCTCGTCGTCGAGGCACTCCGGGCCGGCGCGAGCGGCTTCCTGGGCAAGGGGGTCGAACCGTCTCACCTCCTCGACGCCGTCCGACTCGTCGCCGCCGGTGAGGCGCTGCTCTCCCCCTCAGCCACCAAGGGGCTCATCGCCCGCGTCCTATCCCAGCCCTCCCCCGGCGACCTTGCCGACCCGCAGAGGCTGGCGACGCTGACTCCTCGGGAACGCGAGGTGCTGACCCTGGTGGGCACGGGTCTGTCCAACGACGAGATCGCCGAACGTCTCTTCGTCGCCACGGTGACCGTCAAGACCCACACCAACCGGGCCATGGCCAAACTCGGCGCCCGCGACCGCGCCCAGCTCGTCGTCATCGCCTACGAGACCGGGCTGGTCCGGGCCGGAGAACGACAAGGATGAGCCTCGCGCTGTCAGCCCCCTAGGTGCCGGCCCTAGGTCGAGAAGACGATGCAGACCGGCGAGCCGGTGGCCACAGATCTGCCGGTGGGCTGCAGGTCGCCTTCCCGTGTGATGTGGAAGGCGGTGATGGTGTCGGTTGCCTGGTTGGCGGCGTACAGGGTGGTGCCGGTCGGGTCGGTGGTGAAGAACCGCGGCTGCCTGCCGCCGGCCGGAGTCCAGCGTGGGGTGTGCAGGGTGCCGTCGTCATGGACGGCGTAGGTGGCGATGCTGTCGTGGCCGCGGTTGGAGACGAACAGGAAGTGCGCGTCGGGGGTGAGTTGGATTCCGGCTGCGGTGTTGTCGCCGGTGTAGATGGGCGGCACGCTCGGCAGCCAGGAGCGTGGGGTGAGGGCGCCGGTCTCGGGGTCGTAGGCGTACGTGGTGACCTGGGAGTTCAGCTCATCGGCGACGTAGGCCAATGACAGGTGGGGGTGGTAGGCGATGTGGCGGGGGCCCGCGCCGGAGCGGACGGTGGTGGTCGCGGGGGTGGCTGGGGTCAGACGTCCGGCGGCGGTGTCGTAGGTGAAGTGGTGGATGCGGTCCGTGCCCTTGTCGGGGACGAGGACGTGGCGTTTGTCGGGGGCGACGGGGATGTGGTGGGGATGGGGGCCGTTCTGCTGGGTGCGGTGGGGGCCGGGGGTGCCGGTCAGTTCGATGACCTGGTCGGCCGACCCGAGCCGGCCGTCCGCGGCGCGGGGCAGAACGGCGAGGGTACCGGTGGCGTAGTTGGCGACCAGGAGGCGCCGGTTGTCGGGGGTGGGGGCGAGGTGGACCGGGTTCGTGCCCTTGCTGGGCTGGGAGCCGAGTGGGGTGAGGCGCCCGGTGCGTTGGTTGATGGCGTAGGCGCTGACCTGGTCGAGGTCGCCGTGGACGGCGTAGAGGAATGACTGGGTGTGATCGAGGGTGAGGAAGGACGGGTTGGGGAGGGTCTCGGTGACGTCGACTTGCTGCCAGCGGCCGGGTCCGTCGACGCGGAACACGGCTATGCCCTTGCCGTGCCCCTCTCGTTGAGCGGTGGTGTAGCAGCCGACATAGGCGAAACGCGGTGAGACGGCGGGGCGGGTGCGGTGCGGTGCCGCGACGGCTGTGAGCGCTGGGCCGAAGGCGAAGGCAGCGCCGGCAGCGAGGGTGAGGGCAGCTCTGCGGGAGGTGCTGGGGACCGTCACGGTGCGGCTCCTGCGGGTCGGGGGTGGGGCATGACGAGACTCGGGGCGGGAGAGCCGGTCAGAGAGGGAAAGCGAGGGTCAGGCCCCCGACGACGAGCATGATCAGGCCGACGACGACGGCGCGCCAGATCGTCTTGCGGTGGTGGTCGCCAAGGTCGACCTTGGCCAGCCCCACGAGCAGCAGGAAGGACGCGACGATCGGGCTGGACTGGTGCAGAGGCTGGCCGACAAGGGAGGCACGGGCCATCTCCAGCGGGGTGACACCGTAGTGGGAGGCCGTCTCGTTGAGTACCGGCAGCATGCCGAAGTAGAAGGCGTCGTTGCTGGTGAAGAAGGTCATGGGGATGGACAGCAGGCCGGTGATGACGGGGAAGTGCGCTCCCAGGGAGCCCGGGATGATGCCCACCAGCCAGTCCGCCATCGCTTCCACCATGCCGCTGCCGCTGAGGACACCGGTGAGAACGGTGGCGGCGAAGACCATGCCGACGACGCCCACGACGCTGGAGGCGTGCGCCTGGAGTTGCTCGCGCTGTTCCGCGACGCGAGGGAAGTTGAGGACCAGAGCGATCGCCACGGCGACGAAGAAGAGGACTGCGGGTTCGACGGTTCCCTCCACGAGGAGGGTCATCACGGCGAGAGTGAGGGCGAGGTTGAGCCACAGCAGCTTCGGGCGGGCGTTGGGCCGGTTGATGGTGCCGTCGGAGGAGATCAACGCGGCGTCCGCTTCGGGCCGGTGCTCGGTCTCGGCCGAGGTGGCGTCGCCTTCCGAAGGGCCGGTTGCCACAGCGACCGAGGTGGTGCCCGAGGCCGGGGCCGGGGCGGTCCGTGTGGAACGCGCGGCCGGTGCGGCCCGGCCGGAGTCGCCGCCCTTGCGCAGGACGCCGTCGCGGAGCTCCACTACGGCGCCCAGGCGGATGCGTTCGCTGCGGCCGAGAAGGTAGGCGAAGACCAGGGTGGCAATGAGGCCGGCGGCGATCGCGGGGATCATCGGTACGAAGATGTCGATCGGTGAGACCTTCAGGGCTGCTGCCGCACGAGCGGTGGAGCCGCCCCACGGCACGGTGTTGAGCACACCGTTGGCGGTGGCCGTCACACAGGTCAGGACGACGGGGCTCATGCCGAGACGGAGGTAGATCGGCAGGAAGGCGGAGGTGACGATGATGAACGTCGTGGAGCCGTCTCCGTCGAGGGAGACGATCGTGGCGAGCAACGCCGTGCCCACGACGATCTTCGCTGGATCGTGGCCCACCACCCGCAGAATGGCCCGGATCAGCGGGTCGAAGAGTCCGACATCGATCATGATGCCGAAGAACGTGATGGCGAAGAACAGCAAGGCCGCCGTGGGCGCCACGTCCTCGATCGACTTCGTGATGTCATCGCCAAGTCCCAGGCCCCCTCCCGCCGCCAAGCCGAAGACGAGGGGCACCAGGATGAGGGCGGCGACAGGCACCACACGCTTGCTCATGACCAGGTAGAGAAACGTCGCGATCATCGCGAATCCAAGGAGGACCAGCATGGTCATCCCCTTTCTATGAAGCCGTAACAGAGTCTGTATACAGGCCTGAATTCGACCCTGTATAGACCTGTGTCGACAGCAAATCGGCAGGGAACACCGGCAGGTCAGGGGCAGGATGCGCGCGCGGGCGGGCAGCACGAGGACCTGTCTGCCGGTGTGGTGGCAGACAGGTCCTGGAAGGGGTCAATGAGCTCCTGAACCGGTCAGGCGGTGACCCAGTAGGTGCGCGTGTTGGTGAACTCGCGGATGCCGGCGGCGGCCAGTTCGCGGCCGTAGCCGCTGCGCTTGGTGCCGCCGAAGGGCAGGCGCGGGTCGGAGGCGACGATCGCGTTCACGAAGGCCGCGCCGCTGGTGATACGGCGCGCGAGGGCCACGCCGCGGCCGGGCTCGGCGGTCCAGATGCTCAGGCCGAGTCCGTAGGCGGTGGCGTTCGCCAGCCGTACGGCGTCATCATCGTCCTGGGCGACAGTGATGGCGGCGAGCGGGCCGAAAGTCTCCTCGTCGAAGGCGGCCATGCCAGGGCCGGTGTCCGCCAGCACGGTCGGCTGGTAGAAGTAGCCGTCGCCGGGGACCGGTTTGCCTCCGGTCAGCAGGCGGGCGCCCGCGGCGACGGACTCCTCGACCTGCCGCCGGATCGCCGCCCGCAGGTCATCCCGGGCGAGCGGGCCGACCTGGGTGTCCCGCTCGCGCGGGTCGCCGAGACGCTGGGCTTCGACGCCCGCCACGAACGCGGCGGTGAAGGCGTCCGCCACCGAGGCAGCGACGATGAACCGCTTCGCGCACACGCAGCTCTGACCGGAATTGGTGAAGCGCGCCTTCACCGCGGCCGCTGCGGCTCCTTCGGCATCGGCGTCGTCCAGGACCACGAAGGCGTCCGAACCGCCCAGCTCCAGAACGGACTTCTTCGCAGCGCGCCCCGCCGCCGAGCCGACGGCCGCGCCCGCCCGGTTACTTCCGGTGAGGGTGACGGCGGCGACGCGATCGTCCTCGATGAGCTCGGCAGTAACCTCCGGCACGTCGCCGTCGGCGATCACCAGCGTGGTCACCAGGTGCTCGGGGAAACCGGCCTCGACGAAGAGGCTTTGCAGGGCGAGCGCGCTGCCGGTGACGTTCGAGGCGTGCTTGAGCAGGATCCCATTCCCGGCGATCAGGGACGGGATCGCGAAACGCATGACCTGCCAGACGGGGAAGTTCCACGGCATGACGGCCAGGACCAGGCCGATCGGCTCGTAGGCGACCCAGGCTTCGGCCCCGTCGACGTCCACGCGTTCGTCGGCGAGGATTCCGGGGCCCTGCTCGGCGTAGTACTCGGCGGTCAAGGCGGACTTGCTCACCTCTCCTTCCGCCTCACCGACCGGCTTGCCCATCTCGCTGACGGCCAGATGGGCCAGCATTCCCTTGTGTTCACGCAGGACACTGGCCAGGTGACCGACGCGGGTGGCCCGTTCGGTGACGGGGACCATGGCCCAAGCGCGGGCGGCGGCGTGAGCACGTTCCACAGCCGCCTCGATCCGAACGGCGTCCCAGCCTTCGTATTCGGCGAGCGACTGCCCGGTGGCGGGGTTGATGGTGCGTATGGTGGCGCTCATACGGTGGGTGCCCCTCCCTTGTCGCTTGCGGAGAGGTGCTCGAAGGTCTCGCCGGTGGCGGTGATGGTGCGGGTGACGTCCCGGCCGCCATAGACCCAGTAGATCCGCATGACGCCCTCGCCTCGGTTGAAGAACCGGTGCGGGATGCCCGCCGGGACCCAGGTCGCCTGGCCGACCTCCAGGTCGAAGAACTCACCGTCGATCTCGGCGGTCGCCTCGCCTTCGAGGATCAGGACCGACTCCTCGACGTTGTGGCTGTGCAGGGGCAGGCCGGTGCCGGGCTGGAAGACGGTCTGGCCGGTGGTGATGACTGCCTTCTCGGAGTTCCACTTGCCGACGTAGGGGAGGGTGGCCACTCCACCGCCGCGGTCGAAGCGTTCGACCTCGTCGGGATGGATGAGCAGGTTCGGTGCGGCGGGCTTGGTGCACATGCGGCGGCTCCGTTCGGGAGTGCGGGAGTTCAGGAGTGGTGGAACAGGCGACGGGAGAGCGTGTTGACCTGACTGCCGGGCACGACGTACTTGGCCGCGGCCTCGCGCCAGACTTTGAAGTGGGGTGCGGCGCGGTGGGCGTCGACGGCGGCCTCGTCGTCGTAGAGCTCGTGGAAGACGAAGTGGTGGTCGTCGGCCAGGTCGCAGACGACGTCGAAGTAGCGGCAGCCGGGTTCGTCGGTGAAGGAACGTTCGGCGTTCCCCTCGATGGCCTTGAGGAAGTCTTCCCGGCAGCCGGGGACGACCTGGAGGGACACGGTCAGCGCGATCATGCGGACAGCTCCTGTGGGGTGACGGGGGTGGGCAGGGGGACGGCAGTGGCGTCGGCGATGGCCGCAAGGGCAGCCCAGGTGTCGTCGACGACCGTGATGCCCTCGGCGCTCAGACGCTCGGCGGTCCGGACCTCCGGCTCGCCGGGGACGAAGATCTCGGCCGTGCCGGGAGCGGCCGGGGTGGACTTGGTCTCCTCGATCAGGGCTTCCATACGCCCCTCGAACTCGGCCGGGTCGGCCATCGACCGGATGTCGACACAGATCAGCAGGTGTCCGACGCCGCTTCGGCCGGTGGGGCGGTACGGGCCGACCACGCCGGATCCGAAGGCACTGCCGGTCAGCACGCCCGCCAGGACGTCGAACATGAAGGAGATGGCGTAACCCTTGTGGCCGGCCATCGGCAGGATCAGGCCCTCGATCGCGCGGCGCGGGTCGGTGGTCGGCACACCGTCCGCGTCGGCCGCCCAGCCCTCGGGGATCGGCTCGCCGCGCTCCTTGGCGTGGTAGATCTTGCCGCGCGCTACCGAGGTGTTGGCGATGTCCATCACGACCGTGCCGAAACGGCCACCCGGGGCGGCGATCGACCACGGGTTGGTGCCGACCCGCTTCTCCCGGCCCCCCCAAGGAGCCATCGCCGGGCTGGCATTGGTGGCCAGCAGCGCGACACAGCCCTGCTCGGCGGCCTTGCGGGTGAAGTACGCGGCCGTACCGAAGTGACCGGAATTGCGCACCGCGACCGCGCTGATCCCGTGCCGGCGGGCGCGCTCCACACCCCATGTCACCGCACGGTCGGTGAGCACCTGGCCGAGGCCGTCGCACCCGTCCACGACCAGGACGGCGCCGCTGTCTGTCACGACCTCGGGGGCGGCGACGGCGGTGGTCGCACCGCTCGCGAGACGGCCGAGGTACCACGGCAGGCGCAGCATCCCGTGAGAGGGATGACCCCACAGCTCCGCGGTCACCAAAGTGTCCGCGAGCAGTCGGGCGTCCGCGGGCGGAACGCCGTGAGCTTCAGTGGCGGCGGTGGCGAACCCCAGCAGGTCGGCGGCACCGACGGTATGCGGCATAAGACGGCCCCTCGCATCGAGGACTAATGTATCCGTTCCTGTATACAGGATGCCTCAAGCGGAAGCCATCGGTACGGGTGACCACCTGACCGCGAGCTTCAGAGGAGGTGCTGGCGGGCGACATCCAGGTGGATGTTCGCGCCGACGGCGAAATCCTGGCCGGTCAGGCTGTCGATGAGCGCTTGGAGGGTCTGCGCGAGATGGTGCCGGCCGGCCGCCTCCGCCGCCTGCGCGTCCCCCTGCACGATCGCCTTCAGCATCGCGCGGTGCTCCTCCAGCGACGTGAGCATGCGGCGCGGACCGCTGTGTGACAGATGCCGCAGCCGTACGGTCTCGCTGCGCAGGTCACGGATCGTGCGGGCGAGGTAGGGGTTGCGGCAGGCGGCGATGACGGCCTGGTCGAAGCCTTCGGTCACCTCGTAGAACTCCTGGTAGGACCGCGTCTGCGCGGCGGCGTCCAGCGCACGGAAGGACTCCTCGAACTTCTCCAGCCGCTCCAGCAGTTCACGGAACGGCACCAGTACACGCTCGTCGGCAGCACCCGCTGTCGCGACCGACGCGGCCGCACGCGGCTCCAGCAGCATCCGGAAGTCGAACAGGGCCCGCACCCCGCCCAGCGAGATCGCGGCGACCCGGGCGACCTCCCCCGGCACGAAATCGACCAGGCCCTCCCGGGCCAGGCGCCGGATGGCCTCCCGCACCGGCGTCCGCGAGGCACCGAGCTCCTCCCCCAGCTGGACCTCGCTCAACTTGGCCCCCGGCCGCAGCCGCAGCGACTCGATGTCGCTCTTCAGCCGCTCGTAGACCGCCTCGCTCTTACCGGTTGCCCGAGCCATACATCTCCCCGCCGCGTTTTCGCACACCTTTGTGTATACAGCCTACCGTCACCCGACTCCCGGGGCCGATCTTGAGTCAGGGAAGTCGCGCTCGACCGGCGCTCGGGACCGGCGCGCCCAAGTCCGACGAATCCGAGGTCGGCGATGGCTCCGAGGTGCGTCCGGGGCGCGGCGGAGCCCTTCAGCAGGCGGCCCCTGTTGTGGGTGAGCGCGATCACGAGAGCCAACATGGGCGTCGGGGCGCAGACCATGGTGCTTGTGTGAGCCGGAACAGCTCTTCCCCGCCGTGGCACGCAGCCAGGGTCCTCGGGCTCGTCGCCGACGGCACCGAACCCGCGCTGTTCGGTGCCACGCCGAAGACCGCGTCTCCTACGTGTTCTGCCGCTGCGGCCCAGCGCTGGACGCCCTCTCCGACACCCGGTACCGCGTCCGCGCTACTGGGAACATGGGCCCGATGCCCAGCGCCCGGGCGGTGTGCGCATCATGCCGGGCCGTCCGCCGCACGGCGTACCGTCGGCAGGATCGACGTAGCGCCGCCGAGGGAGGCGTCCAGAAGCTCGACAGGGTGGACGATGGGAACCTCCGCGTCCCCTGCGTGGCGCCGGATCTGCAGGAGGCAGCCCGCATTGCCCGTGGCGATCACGTCGGGCCGGCCGACGAGGAGGCTTTCGGCCTTGCGGCGACCCAAGCGTTCAGCCGACTCGGGCTGCAACACATTGCAGATCCCCGCCGAGCCGCAGCAGATCTCCGGCTCCGCCACGTCCACCCGCGTCAATTCCGGTATGGAGTTCAGGACCTGCCGAGGCTCGGCCGTCACCCGCTGTGCGCTCGCCAGGTGGCAGGCGTCGTGATAGGCCACGCGCAGGGGCAGGGGGTTGCGCGGGGCCATCGGGGCAGGGACGTGAGCAGCTCGTGGACATCACGGACCTTCGCCGAGAACGACTCTGCCCGCTCGGCGTAAGCCGGATCGTCGCGTAGCAGGTCCCCGCATTCCTTGAGCGTGGAACCACAGCCGGCGACATTGACCACGATGGCGTCCACGTCCAGGGCACCGAGGACGTCGATGATGCCCCGCGCCCGCCGCGCCACGTCGTCGGTCGAGCCCGCATGCATGCTGAGCGCACCGCAACACGGCTGGCCCGGTGGGATGACGACGTCACAGCCCTCGGCCGCCAGTACCCGGGGGGTGGCGCGTTCACGTGACCGAAGTGGACCCGCTGGGCGCAACCGGTCAACAAGGCGACCCGGAGCGCCGTTCGGTCCGGGCCGGCACGAAGTCAGGAGACCGGGACATAGGGCGCGCAAGCGCACCGGCGGCAGCAGAACGCCGAGGGCGTGGAGCCGGGGCGGCAGCAGTCGACGCAAGAGCCGCTGCAGACCGATGCGTTGGTACAGAAGACCGAGCACGGTGACCACGCGCAGCAGCTCGCCGGCCGCCCGGTCGTACAGCACCAGAGGATGCAGGTGCCGTCACCGGCATGGAACACGTTCGCCACCCGCAGCCCCGCTTCGTCGGCCATCCGCGAAATCCGGATCAGCACCTCGCCCAGCCGTCCGCGCGGGACCACGCCGTCCTGGACGATGTAGTCCGGGCTGAGCCGCCCTGCCGCAGCGAACGCGGCTTTGCGGCCCCGCCGGATCAGCTCCCGCTCGGCCGGCCCGGCGGCCACGCGCAACTTCGTGCTCCCGTACCGTCGGCACAGTTCGAGTACCTGGTCGAACTGTTCAGTGACCTCGTCGGCCGGGCCGTCCAGTTCGATGACGAGCGCGGCCTCGGCCTCGGTGGTGTAGTCGGCGGCGACAGCGGCCTCGACCGTCGTGATGGTGAGGTTGTCCAGCATCTCGATGGCCGCTGGAACGATCCCGGCGCCGATGACAGCGGTCACCGTCTACCCGCCGCGGCCACCGCGGAGAAGTCGGCCGGCCACCACCGTCGAGACGGTCGCGGGCCGGGGCAGCAGCCTGACCACGACTCCGGTTGACACGGATCCGGCGCGTAGTACAGGCCGTACGGTGCCGCGGCCCGGCTGATGTCGCGGTTGGTGACGCCGGGCTCGACGACGGCCCGCCGGTTCACCGGGTCGACGTCGAGCACGCGGCGCAGCCGCTGCAGGGAGATCACCACACCGTCGGCGACCGGCAGGGTTCCGCCGGACAGACCCGGGCCGGCGCCCCGCGCCACGAACGGGATGCCGTGGCGGGCACAGACCGCGACGGTGGCCGCCACTTCGGCGGCAGATCTCGGCAGGGCGACCAGGGCGGGAACCACGCGGTAACCCGTCAGGCCATCGCACTCACATGTGCGAAGCTCGGTCGACTCGGTCAGGACGTCCTCCCTGCCGAGGACGGCGACGAGGTCGCGGATCACGGAAGCGTCCATCGCTACTGGTTCCGGCCGTACTCGATGACCACGGTCTCGAAGAGCGACAGTTCGGGCAGGGTCAGCGAGACCGTTCCGCCGTGGAAGGACAGGGGAATGCCGACGCCGGCACGCAGCGCGTGAGCGCGGAGAGGCGGGCGGTCGATAGCGAGTTTCACAGTGATGTCGCGGACCGGAACCGGGGCGTGGAAGGCGGTGCCAAGCTGGCCGGTCAGGTTCACCAGGTTGACGAGTTGGCACCCGGCGCCGGGGTTGTCCCGCAGTGTCACCTCCACCATGGACGACGCGTCGGTGGTCAGACGGGGTTCGAGGCCGAGCAGGTCGCGCAGGGCTGCCATCACCAGGCGCGCGTGACCGTCGTGCGCGTACTCCTGGTAGTGGGTGCCGATGTTCCAGGGGATCTCCACGTCGCCGGACGGCGTACGAACGATTCCCGGCGTATCGGTGACCTCTGTGTAGTAGCACTTCTCCGGAGGGCCGAACATGTGCGGTGCTATGTAAGCCAGATACCCTTCGCCCCCGCTCGCGGTGGGTTCGAACGCGCCGTACAGGTACACCAGGTCAAGGTCCTCCAGGCCGGAGAGGGTCTTCTTGTCATCCGGGCGGATGGCGAAGTACGCGCCCTGAATGTGTTCGTCGCTGGTGGTGCCGGTCCTGAGGACGCGGCCCTCCGTGTCGATGTCCAGACGGGCGTCGGGCAGGACGACCACCGCGTAGTCACGCAGGCGTTCCCGGTCCGCCACGGCCTGGCTGATCACGTCGAACTGCACGTGGTTCTCGGCGAGGATCCGGTAGAGGCCGAAGAACTCCGCTCCCCGGCCCCGCGGTTGGACCAGGCACACCTCGGAGACCGGTGTGGTGCCGGTGTAGTAGCGCTCGTGTGCGGCGTGGAAGGCGTACAGGTCGCGTACCTGGTCGAAGCACCGCCGGTCCTCCTGCCCGTCGAGCGTGCCGAGGACGTAGAAGTCCAGCCAGCCTCCGTGCACCGTGTCCTGAGCGAGCCGAAGCGCCGTCAGATGGGGCGATACCGCGGAGTGGCGCATCGGGAAGTCCACGAAATGGACCGCGGCGTTGCTCACCGCCATACCCGGGAAGCTTTCGGTGACCATCTTCACCTGGTGGCTGGCCGAGTAGGTGAAGTCCGGCAGACCGTCGGCCATGTGCGTTCCGGACTCCAGGCGGAAGATGTCCGTTCCGGCCGGTGTGTAGTTGCAGGTGGCGATGGACGGCCGGATGCCCTTCACGGTGGCGGCCCGGCGCTCGAAGAGCTCGGCGACGGTACGGGCCTGGAACTCCAGGTAGGCCAGGTAGCTCGCATCGTCCACGGACCGGGGCAGCTCTCCCGCCTCACCGAAGCGGCGCGCGCAGTTGTCACACTGGCAGAAGCCGTGGAAGACACGACTGTAGTCGCGTACCTGGTAACCGTGCATGTTGATGAACACGCCGTCGATCGGGTAGCGCGAGGCGACCTCGGCGAGGATCTCAAGGGAGTGCTCCTGCTGGTACGCTAGCAGACCTGGGTTGACAGCAGCCGGACAACCGTATGCCGCCGCGGCAGATGGTGGCCGAGCCAAGACTGGTCTCGGCTCCGGAGCAACGGCTCGAAAAGCGACATCAGTCCGCCGAGCGGGCCACCGGAGCCCGCTCGGAACGACTGGGTCAGAGGCGTTCGATGATGGTCACGTTGGCCTGACCGCCGCCCTCGCACATCGTCTGCAGCCCGTAGCGGCCGCCGGTGCGTTCCAGTTCGTGCAGCAGTGTGGTCGTCAGCCGGGTGCCGGTGGCGCCGAGCGGGTGGCCGAGCGCGATCGCGCCGCCGTTGGCGTTGACCTTCTCCGGATCGGCGCCGGTCT
>NZ_JBHUQX010000147.1:0-2813 GCF_042674225.1 Streptomyces sp. NPDC056948 | reverse complement strand
CCTTCAGCCAGGCCAGCACGACCGACGCGAAGGCCTCGTTGATCTCGACCAGGTCGATCTCGTCGAGCGTCATCCCGGACTTCTTCAGGGCGTACGCGGTGGCGGGGATCGGCGCGGACAGCATGCGGATCGGGTCCTCGCCGCGCACCGAGAGGTGGTGGACACGGGCCCTGGGGGTCAGGCCGTGCTCCCGTACGGCCCGCTCGGACGCGAGGAGCATGGCCGAGGCGCCGTCGGAGATCTGGGAGGAGAGGGCGGCCGTCAGCCGGCCGCCCTCCACCAGCGGCTGCAGTCCCGCCATCTTCTCCGAGCTGGTGTCACGGCGCGGTCCCTCGTCATGGGCCACGTCACCGTACGCGACGGTCTCCCGGTCGAAGCGGCCCTCGTCGATGGCCCGGACGGCCCTCTGGTGGGAGCGCAGCGCGAACTCCTCCATGGCCTCCCGGGTGATGTCCCACTTGCGGGCGATCTCCTCGGCGCCGAGGAACTGGTTGACCGGCCGGTCGCCGTAGCGGGCCCGCCAGCCCTCCGAGCCGGCGAACGGGCCCTCGGTCAGGCCCAGCGGTTCGGCGGCCTGACGGGTGGCGAAGGCGATGGGGATCTGGGACATGTTCTGCACGCCACCGGCGACGACCAGGTCCTGGGTACCGGAGAGGACGCCCTGTGCGGCGAAGTGCAGCGCCTGCTGCGAGGATCCGCACTGGCGGTCGACGGTCACACCGGGCACCTCTTCGGGCAGTCCGGCGGCCAGCCAGCAGGTGCGCGCTATGTCACCGGCCTGCGGGCCGACGGTGTCGAGGCAGCCGAACACCACGTCCTCGACGGCGGCCGGGTCGACGCCGGAGCGCTCCATCAGCGCGGTCAGCACGTGTGCGCCGAGGTCGGCCGGGTGGACGGCGGACAGTCCGCCGCCCCGCCGGCCCACCGGGGTGCGCACCGCTTCGACAATGTAGGCCTCGGCCATGACGTCTCCTTCTCTCTGTCTGCGACAGGCAGGACTGCCTATGAGTCGTGCAGGGCGATGCCCTCCAGCATCATCGACAGGTACTGGCGGGCGATCTCCTCGGGGCTGTGCCGGCCGCCCGGCCGGTACCAGGACGCGGCGACCCAGACCGTGTCGCGCACGAAACGGTAGGTGAGCCGTACGTCCAGGTCGGCACGGAAGACCTTGGCGGACACTCCGCGCTGCAGCGTGCCCAGCCACGCCTTCTCGAACTTCTGCTGCGACTCGACGAGATAGGCGAAATGCGGCTGGGTCACGAGGTGCTTGGACTCCCTCTGGTAGATCGCTACTGCGGCAAGGTGCCGGTCGATCTCCCGGAAGGACTCGGTCACGAGAGCCTCCAGGGTTTCCCTGGGTCCGAGCCCGGCGGAGAGCACGGCGTCGTAACGCGCCCAGAGCTCGTCCAGGAAGCCGGAGAGGATCTCGTCCAGCATCGACTCCTTGGAATCGAAGTGGTAGTAGAGGCTGCCCGCCAGCATCCCCGCCGCGTCCGCGATCTTGCGGACGGTGGTGGCGTTGTAGCCCTGCGCGGCGAACACCTGGGCCGCGATGGCCAGGAGTTCCTCGCGCCGCTCGGGCGGGCTCACCGAGCTCTTCTTGAGGTCACTGCTGCTCTTGCTGTTTGCCACCGGGCCATTCTCGCCTCACGGGTGCTGGCTGCTGACCGACAGGACCTCGCCGGTCAAGTACGACGAGTAGCCGCTGGCCAGGAACACGATCACGTTGGCCACCTCCCACGGTTCGGCGTAGCGCCCGAAGGCCTCCCGGCCGGTCAGTTCCTCCAGCAGTTCGGGGGTGGTCACCTTGACGAGGTGCGGGTGCATGGCCAGGCTCGGGGAGACGGCGTTGACCCGCACTCCGTAGGCGGCGGCCTCCACCGCGGCACAGCGGGTGAGGGCCATGACACCGGCCTTCGCTGCGGCGTAGTGGGCCTGGCCCTGCTGCGCGCGCCAGCCGATCACCGAGGCGTTGTTGACGACGACGCCGCCGGCGCCCGCGGCCTTCATGCGGCGCAGGGCGGCGCGGGTGCAGCGGAAGGTGCCGTTGAGGGTGACGTCGACAACCTTGTTCCACTGCTCGTCGGTCATGTCGACGAGGTCGGAGCTGCCGCCCAGGCCCGCGTTGTTGACCACGATGTCCAGGCGTCCATGGTGTTCGTCGGCGTGGTCGAACAGCGCGGTGACCTGTGCCTCGTCCGTGACGTCACAGGGCAGTGCGGTGACGCGGTCCGCTCCGAACTCGGCGGCCAGTTCCGCCTCGGACTCCTTCAGGCGGCGGGCGTGGGCGTCGGAGATCACGATCCGGGCGCCCTCCTCCAGCAGCCGCCGGGCGGTGGCACCGCCGATCCCGGCACCGGCGGCGGCGGTGACGACGGCGGTGCGGCCGGTGAGCAGATGGTGGCCGGGCAGGTACGGGGGTGGAGCCGAGGTCATGGGCGTACCTCCTTGGGCAGGCCGAGGACGCGCTCGGCGATGATGTTCCGCTGGATCTCGTTGGAGCCGGCGTAGATCGTGTCGGAGCGGGAGAAGAGGTAGAGCCGCTGCCAGTCGGTGAGGTCGTAGGGCTCACCGGCCGCCGCCATGCCGCTCGCTCCGCAGACGTCCATGGCGAGCTCACCCAGCTCCCGGTGCCACGTGGCCCAGAAGATCTTCCCGATGGACGCCTCGGGACCCGGAGCGCCGACGGCGACCCCGTCGAGCATCCGCAGCGCGTTGCAGCGGATGACCTCCAGACCGGACCAGGCGCGGGCGATGCGGTCCCGGATCAACGGGTCGGCCGCGGCGCCGCTGCGCTTGGCCAGGTCGATGAC